>DJVR01000035.1 GCA_002441285.1 Candidatus Atribacteria bacterium UBA6251
TGTCCGGATTATCGGGGGAAGACCAATATAGTAGTTTTGAAGAAAAAATTATAATCACGCATTGAAAGATTTTTGATCAGAAAACAAAAAGACAATTTTCACTGGGTTTATTAGGGGATGATATCATCACTTAATCAGTTTTAGATATTTCATCTAGTCGATTACTTAAATAACAATCCAAATAATAAAGAAAATATGAGATAGAAAAAAAATTTAAAAATCTAAAAATAAAATAATTTTCATTTTACTTAGAAATAGATTCAATTATTTCCATTCTGATGCAAAATACCATCTTTTTTCTATCTCATCTCTATATACATTTTTCAATTTAAATTTTACTATAGCTTAAACCTTATCTTTTATGGAAAACAAATACCCTGCATTTCTCACAAATTACATACTACATAGAATAGAAAGAGCAATACAATTTAATTTTGTTTCACTATCATCGGCTCTAGATGGAATAATCACCGGAACCCTAGTACCTACCAAAATATGGCCTACTGGAAGTTTGGCATAATAAGTGAGTGCTTTACCAAAAATATTTCCAGAAGCAATATCCGGAACAATGAGAATATCTGCCTGTCCTGCTACTGGTGAAACAATCCCTTTTCGTTGCGCTGCATACTCAGAAACAGCATTATCCAGAGCCAGAGGACCATCAATAATACAACCAGTAATTTGACCACGTTGATTCATTTTTGCAATCATTCCTGCTTTAATTGTTTCTTCCATATCGGGATTAATTGTTTCTACTGCAGCTAATAAAGCTACTTTAGGCTTTTCTTTACCTAATTTGTGGGCAACCACTACCGCATTATTGATAATGGAAATTAAAGTATTAACATCTGGTCTGATATTTACTCCTCCATCACTCATTAAAACTAATCGGGGTATATTTTCTCTTCTATCTTCAAAAACAAAAACATCGCTAATTATACTATTTGTTCTCAATCCCCATTCTTTATTTAAGACTGCTTTCAATAGATTGGCGGTCTTAATCTTTCCTTTTAGCAATGTCCCACCTTCTTTTGCTTTTTCTACCGCCTTCCTTGCCTTATCTGCCTCATTTTCTGCTTCAATAATATCCTGGATAAAACAATCTTCGCCTACAAGAGAAATACTCTTTTCAATTTCTTTTTTATCTCCCACTAAAATTGCTTCTCCAAATCCAAGATTATAACAGGCTTTTAAAGCCTTTAAAGATTCTAGATCTTCTCCTCCTGCTACAACAATCCTTACCTCTCTTTTAGTCTTTAAATTTTTAAATAATTCTTGAAAACTATCTATCATTTCGACCTCTCTTAATTTATAAAACATTTTCGAAATTAATTACTCAAGTTAGATCAGTAGATAGAGTAAAATAAATTATTAATAGATCTTTACCTCTTCTTCTCCCTTAATCACTCTTATTACAGCCTGAGCCAATGCTTTCATTTCTTCTTCACCTGGATAGACTACTAAGGGTGCAATCCATCCTACCCGAGCAGTTAACATCTCTATTAAAAGTTTATTATGTGCCATCCCGCCAGTAAGAATTATTGCCTCTATATCTCCTTTTAACACTGTAGCCATAGCCCCAATTTCTTTGGCTATTTGATAAGCCATTGCTTCAAAAATTAGCTGCGCATATTTGTCACCATTCTCCATCATTTTAGTTACTTCTCTTAAATCATTAGTTCCTAAATAAGAAACCAAACCACCTTGATGAGTAATTAGTTTGATTAATTCCTTTTCTGAATATTTGCCAGAATAACAAAGATTAATTAATGCTTTATTGGGCAGACTACCAAGTTCGTTCGGGAGAAAAAGGTCCTCCATCATTAGCATTGTTGACATCCACTATTTTTCCTTTTTCCAGAGGGGCTATTGATATCCCTCCACCTAAGTGAGCTACAATAAGGTTTATTTCTCCTAACTTTTTACCTTTTTCCTGGGCATAGCGATAAGCATTTGCCCTTACATTTAAAGCGTGAAGAAGGGATTCTCTTTTTATACCTTTTAATCCCGAAATACGAGCAAGTTCCGTAAATTCATCCACGCATACTGGATCAGCAATATAAGATGAAACACCAACTTCGTTAGCTATCTCACGGGCAATGATTCCTCCTAAATTCGAAGCGTGTTCTCGAGGAAAATTTTTTAAATCTTCAATCATTTTGTCATTAACCTCATAAGTTCCAGCTATTAATGGTCTTAGTATTCCCCCTCGACCAATTACTGCCTTAATAGAATCTAAATCTATATTCCTCTTTTTTAAAGTAGATAAAATGATCTTCTTTCTTGCCGGAGCCTGTTGCAAAAGAGTTTTATACTGGGTCAGCTCTTCAGTAGAATGAGAAATATTTTCTTTAAATATTTCTTCACCTTGTAAATTAAATAAAGCAATTTTGGTAGAAGTAGAACCAGGGTTAATTACTAGAATATTTTCTTTCATACATTTCTCCATTCTTATAGTCTTTTTTATATAGTAAAAAAAAGTTGTAAGCTAAAAACTTGTATCTAGAATTAGTGACTAAATTAACTACTACTAATACTAAGTAAACTAAGACAAGATAGCTTTAGGGTTGCTTCTCGAACGCTCGTAAGAACATAACACTAAGTGTCGTTATGAGAAATAAAGCGGCGAAATAATCTAAAAAAATAACATACTTTATTTAATTTCGCACTATTCAATTAATCTTTATTAATAAACTAGTAAATTAATTATAACTGGTAAACAGGTGAACCAAGTAATTAACTGAACACTAACCACTATTCACTAACAGCTACTATATTTTCTATACCTCTTTTTATTCTTCTTATTCCTTCTTTAATATCTTCTAGCGAAGTGGCAAAAGAAAGTCGAATATAGCCTTCTCCCTGTGTACCAAAAGCAGTACCAGGAACCGTCACTACTTTGCATCTTTCTAATAGATAGATAGATAATTCCTCCGCAGTCATCCCGGTATTTTTTATATTTACAAAGGCATAAAACGTACCTTCAGGGGCATAACAACTTAATCCCTTAATTTCATTTAACCCTTGAACAAGAACGTTCCTTCTTTCACTATAAGCTAAAAGCATTTCTTGCACGCAATCCTGAGGTCCTTCTATTGCTGCTAAGCCTGCTTTTTGAGTAATAGAATTAGCACATACAGAAGTATTTTGTAGTAATTTGGCAATTTCTTTTACTAAATTTACCGGAGCAACAAGATAACCCAGTCGCCATCCAGTCATGGCATAACTCTTAGAAAAACCGAAGATAGAAATAGTCCTTTCTTTCATTCCAGGTAAAGAAGCAATACTAATATGTTTTCTTCCATTATAGATTATATCCTCGTAAAGTTCATCACTGATAACAAATAAATCTTTCTCTCTAGCTATATTAGCAATAGCTAATAATTCTTCTTCCGTAAAAACTGCTCCAGTAGGGTTGCTGGGAGAATTTATCAATATAGCTCTAGTTTTAGGGATAATATAGCTTTTTAACTCATTCACCTCAGGATGAAAATTATTTTCTCCTCGTAAGGGAAAATGAACGGGTTTCCCTCCCGTAAAATTTACCTGAGATTCATAAACCACAAAACCAGGATCAGGAATAATTACTTCATCGCCTGGATTAATAAGGGTGTAGAAAGAAAAGAATAGGGCTTCTGTTCCTCCCGAAGTAACTACTACCTCTTCTGGAGTTACTGAAATACTATTTTTGATCTTTAATTTATTTGCTAAAGCCTGTCTAAATTCTGGAAATCCTAAATTAGGAGTATAACGAGTATAACCCTGATCTAATGCTTTTTTAGCTGCTTCTCGAATATGGGCAGGAGTAATAAAATCAGGCTCTCCTATGCCAAAACTAATTAAATCTTTTTGCCCTTGGGCCAGGTCAAATAATTTTCTGATACCTGAAGGTTTTATCTTTTTTAGATTGAGATTAAATTCCAACTCTCTTTTCTCCTTATTTTTATTTTTTATATCCGTGTTGTATAAATCTATTAAGGCCAATAATTCTCATTATCTTCTTAATTCTTGAACCTTTTTATAACCACCTTCCAGGGCTTTTAAATTTACTTCCCAGCTTGCTGGAGGTAAATTCTCTTGCATTGACTGGATAATTATTTCTTTATCTAGAGGGAAATCAGGAGAAGCAGCGCCTGCGCCCATTAAAACCATGTTCTCTGAGATAATATTACCTGCCTCTCTGGCAATCTCCCGAGCATTAAGAACTAAAAGATGGTCTGTAATATGTTTTAACTCTTCTATTATTTTCTCAACTTCAGGATATTTTGAAATACCAAGAGAGACAGTAAAAGGAATAATCGGCGAGCTGTTAATGACAACGAAAGTTTTATTGCTAATTTTATCTAAAACTCTTAAAGCTTCTACTGGTTCAAAAGCAATTAATAAATCTGCTGAACCTTTTTCAATAAGAGGACTATGAGCATCACCAATTTTAAGTTCAGTTACTACGGTCCCTCCTCTTTGCGCCATCCCGTGTACCTCACTCATTACCACATTTAATCCTTTTCTCATCGCAGCTTCTCCGATAATAGTAGAAGCCTTAACCGTACCTTGTCCTCCTACTCCGATTAAATATAATTTATATATATTTTTCATTTGATCACCTCTATTGCCTTTTTGGGGCATATCTGGATACAAACCCCACAACCATTACACAACAAGGGGTTAATATTTACTAAATTGTTTTGATTAATAAAAAATGCTGGACAGGTAAAATTTTTGATACAAAGCAAACATCGACTACATTTTTCCTGGTTAATTTTATATCGGAGTTTTTTCTTACTTTTTTTATTTTCAGTAGCAGTAATCATGGCACAAGGATGTTTTGTAATCACTACTGCCACCTCTTCGAATTTTAAAGCTTCAATAAAAATTTCTTCTGTTTCTTTTAAATTAAAGGGATCAACCGTCTTAACAAAACCTGCGCCCATACCTTTAGCTACTTCTTCAATAGATATCTCTCTAGCCGGGTTTCTCATTCCATCTAAAGGTACTCCAGGATGGGGTTGTCCTCCAGTCATACCTGTTGTCCGGTTATCCATAATTACTAATAAAAGCTTCTCTTGATGATGAATAGTGTTTATTAATCCAGGCATTCCCCCATGGAAAAAGGTGGAATCTCCAATTAAAGCAATTACTCTTTGAGAAGTAGCTTTTGTAAACCCACTCCCTACCCCCAAACTCGAGCCCATACATATACAATAATCTGCCATATTATAAGGGGGTTGAAGAGCTAAAGCATAACAACCTATATCACTGGAATAGATAATATCCTTTTCATTTAGTCTCAACTTTTTAATAGCCTTTTTTAGAGCATAATATGCAGGTCGATGAGGACATCCCGGGCAAAGTACTGGAGGTCTAAGAGGTAATGGTAATTGGGTTTTTAAGGTTTTTTCTTTTTTGAACTTACCCTGAATTATCTTTTCTATTCCCATGGAAACAATATCCGGGTTAAATTCATACATAATGGGTAAAGTACCATCTAATTTTCCATATACTTTTTTATTTAAACTATGCTTTCCTAACAGGAATAATACTTCTTTCTCCATAACTGGTTCAACTTCCTCTACTATCAGAATCTGATCCACAGTATTGATGAAATCTAAAACCTTCTGCTCGGGAAATGGATAAGAAAAAGCCAGTTTTAATACTCTGACTTTTATTCCCTTTTCCTGCACTATATCAATTACATAATTAAAAGCTGCTCCACTAGTAATGATCCCCAGCTCCTTTCCTCCCGTATCAATTATCCTGTTAAGTTTAGATTTTTCTGCTATTTTTTGAATCTGGATAATTTTTTCTTGTAACCTCTGTCGCATTTTTACCACAAACTGTGGTACGACCACATATTTGCTGGGATCTTTTTTAAAAATTCCTTTTTTCCCCCCAGGTATAATTTTACCTACATTTACCACCCCCCTCATATGGGAAATTCTGGTAGTGGTACGTAAAAGCACAGGAATTTCAAACTCTTCAGAAATATCTAACCCAAATTTCAACAAATCTTTTACTTCTTGTGGATTGGAAGGTTCCAATAAAGGAATATGAGCTAAACGAGCCATAATTCTGTTATCTTGTTCATTTTGTGAGGAATGCATAGAAGGATCATCAGCAGATAAAATAATCATTCCTCCTTTGACTCCAGTGTATACTGTGCTCATAAATGCATCCGCAGCTACATTCAAACCTACATGCTTCATAAAAACAAAAGACCGTAATCCAGCAGCAGCTGCTGCGGTGGAAACTTCAAAAGCCACCTTTTCATTAGCCGAAAATTCAAAGTATATTCCCGCCTCCTTAGCCAGATTACTAAGAACATCTCCAATTTCCGAGGAAGGAGTACCTGGATAAGTAGAGGCTACTGAAATCCCACCTTCCAGTACACCTCGAACTGCAGCTTCGTTTCCAAGCAGGAATAATTTTTCTCCTTCCTTCGAAGTTAAAATCTCTTTTATTTTCAATTTTTCCTCCTGATTTTCAAATTTTGTATTCTTTTAAAAAATTAATCTATTTTCTGTATTAAAACATTTAAATACTAATCTTGTTTTCATATAAACTCACAAACCTTCCAGAACAATCTCCTGAGCAAGGGAAAGTAAAGCATTTATTAACAAAGGTATTCTTTCTATATCCATTCTCACCGTAGGTATGCTAAAACTTAAACCAGCACAAACCTGACCTAAACTATCCCTTAAAGGAACAGCTACACAAGAAACTCCTAGTATATATTCTTCTCTAACCATACTATATCCTTGCTTTCTTGCTAATTGTAATTCCTTTTTTAGATGGTCCTTGTTAATAATGGTATAAGGAGTATGAGGCTTAATGTCTATCCTATTTAAATAATCATTCAATTCTAATTCATCCAAATTAGCTAATAAAATCCTTCCCAAAGCTGCACAATAAGCCGGTTGGCGTGAACCGATCTTTAAATCTAATTTTAGAGTATTATTACTTCCCACACTATAAAGGTAGATAATTTCATCTTTATCTAAAATGGCTAAATTTACAGTTTCATTAAATTTTTGAGAAAGTTCCTGTAAATGAGGGATAATTTGCGGTAAACCAATTTTATCGTTAATAGCATTACATAATTTAAAAAATTTAAAAGTAAGAAAATATTTATGATTCTGAGGATTTTGCGAAATATAATGAAGTTTTCTAAGGGTACCTAATAGACGATGAACTGTACCTTTGGGAAGAGAAGTCCTTTTACATAATTCAGTAAGCCCCAATTCTTTTTTATTTTCTGCCAAAACTTCTAATAAAATAAAAGCATTCTCAACTGAATTCACAGAATATGGGAATCGTTGGTCTTCTTTTGGTTCTTTTAGTACCATTATATAAACCTATAGTCTCAATATTGAAACATTAGCCTTTTTAGTGTAACATATTATCAGAAAAAAAACAAATTTTTCTAAATATTTTTTAATTTTTGTTTATTTTTTAAATTATTTACCAGGCCCTCCACCCCTTGACAAAGAAAAAATTATACTTAAAATTAATTAAGTAGAGAAATATCTAAAAAAAATTTAAAGTCATTTTAAAAATTATAAAAAAGAAGTAGGAGGAGAAAGATGAATAATAAAAGCAAGTTCATTTTTTTCTTGGGAGTTATAATAATATTTTCTATCCTGGGAAGCTATATTTGTGCTCAAGAAAAACCAGGTAGAGATTTTATTCTTTATAGTGAATATACTAATATTAAGGTGGAAAAAGGCCAAACTTATGATTTAGATGTAAAAATTATCAACCTTGGTAGTAAAATAGAAAAAATTTCTCTTAATCTAATAAAAGATGAAGAAGCTAAAAATTGGGATGTTAGTTTGCTTAATTCTACCTGGAAAGGTTTTGAAGTTCGTAAGGTAGAGTTACTAACTGAAGAACCAGATTACTCCAAAACTTTAAAATTTCATCTGGTAGTACCTGAAGAGGCTATAAGTGGAAATTATAAATTTATTTTAGAAGGTATCTCTCTGGACCAAGTGCTCAAAAAAACACTGGAATTTTCTATGGAAGTTGCCGAAAAGAAAGAAGTAGTAGAAGAAGAAACAGGCAACCTGGAATTAGCTACTAAATATCCTACCTTAGAAAATCCTTCTGGTAAAGAATTTAAATTTAATCTGGAGGCTAAGAATAATACTGAAGATATTCTAGTATGTGATCTCGGAATCAGCTTACCTCAGAGATGGACTGCTTATTGTACCCCTCAATGGAGAGATGAGAGAATATCCTCATTAAAAATTAATCAAAATAGTACTGAAAATTTAACTCTCACCGTTGTTCCACCACTTTTTATTGAAAAAGGCGAATATCCAATAACCTTTTACGTTAGTTCTGGAGAAAACACTGCCTCTATTGAACTGAAAGCTGTAGTTACCGGTACTTATAAACTTAATTATAGAACTGAGACAGGACTTTTAAATATTGAGACTATTGCTGGAGAAGAGAAAACATTTATTATCTATCTCTGGAACGAAGGTTCTTCGGCTATTGATAATCTTAGTTTCTTTTCTACTAAACCTGAAGATTGGGGAATAAGCTTTAAACCTGATAAAATGAATTCACTACCTTCGGTAATAGAGACCCAAAAACCTGAACAGATAGAAGTTACCATAAAAACCCCTGCTCAAACTCTCCCTGGAGATTATCCTATTACCTTAACTCTTGCTGGTACGCAGGATCAAAAAAACATCGAGCTCAGAACAACTGTCAAAGTCCCTACTAAATGGGGATGGATTGGTGTAGTGATAATTGGTTTAATTCTCGCTATTCTAATAGGAATCTTTATTAAATTAAAGAGGAGATAAATGAAAAAAATAGTTTTAGAAGCTAAGAATTTAACCAAATTTTATAATCATAATAAAGTAGTAGATAGTATTAATCTACAAATAGAAGAAGGAGAGATTTTCGGTTTTCTCGGCCCTAATGGGGCAGGTAAAACAACCACCATCTTAATGGCTTTAGGTTTAACCGAACCAAGCTCCGGAGAAGTAAATATTTTTGGCTATAATTCTACTCGAGAACCTTTAAAAGTAAAAAGAATAACTAGCTATCTGCCGGAAAATGTAGGGTTCTACGAGGATCTAACTGCCCAAGAAAATTTAAAATATATTACTCGCTTGAACAATATCCCTGAAAAAAATGCTGAAGAAAAAATTAAAGAAGTATTAAAGATAGTTGGCCTCGCAGAGGAAGCACACAAAGAAGTTGGAAAATATTCCAAGGGAATGAAGCAAAGGTTGGGTATGGCTGCTGTATTAGTGAAAGAACCAAAAATAGCCATTCTCGATGAACCTACTACCGGAATAGACCCTAAAGGGGTGGAAGAAATATTAAATCTTATTGTTAAGATGAGCAAGGAACAGAATATTACCATTATGTTATCTTCTCATCTTCTTTACCAGGTACAAAAGATTTGCACTAAAATAGGAATAATTTCTAAAGGACGAATAGTGGCTCAAGGTTCAATACAAGAAATTGACCAAAACTTACTTAAAACCAATCAAGAAGATTCTTTTGAAGTTAAAGTTAATCCCGAGCTTTCACCTGTTGTTTTAGATTCTATAAAGAAAATAGAGGGAGTTAATAAAATAGAAAAAAAATCTTCTGAACATTCCTTAGAAGAAATTTATATAAAATATTTTCGAGAGGGATAATCACTATGAATGGATTAAAAGTCGTTTTTTGGAAAGAAATGGCTGATCATTTGGGAAGTCGTAAATTTATAATTTTGTTTGCGATTATTCTAGCTATTTCAGTTTCAGTAGTGTATATTTTAAGCCAAAATATTTCCGAATATTTTTCAGAAATATCCAAAGAATATATGTTTTTAAACTTATTTACTACTTCTGCTGGTTCTCTTCCATCCTTTATTTTTTTTGTTAGCTTCTTTGGTCCTCTGATTGGAATTATTTTTGGCTTTGACTCCATCAATAGTGAGCGCTCTAGAGGAACTATGAGTACAGTGCTATCTCAACCCATTTATCGTGATGCCTTAATCAATGGGAAATTTTTAGCTAGTTTAACTACCATTGGGATAATGCTGATCAGTATCATATTAATTATTTTAGGATTAGAATTGGGTGTATTAGGAATTATTCCTAACTTTGAAGAAATTCTAAGGATGGGATTATTCTTTGTAGCAAGTATCATTTATATTGGATTCTGGTTAAGTATGGGAATTCTCTTTTCTATCGTCTTTAGACAAACAACCACTTCTGCTCTAATTTCGGTAATGCTCTGGATTTTCTTTGCTTTCTTTATTCTTATGATTGCCAGTGTAATAGCAGATCAGATAGTTCCACTCAATCAAAATTCTACCTTAGAAGTAGCTGCCAAAAATGATGAAATAAAAAATATGATTTTACGTATTTCTCCGGTTGTGCTATTTCAGGAGATAGTGATCGCTTTACTAAATCCGTCAGCTAGAGCTTTTGGAATTTCATCTTTAGTTAAATTAAATGATTTACTTCCCACTTCTTTATCAATAAGTCAAAGTTTGATGGTCATCTGGCCACAATTCGTGGGATTAATTGCTTTAATGCTTATCTGCTTTGCAATTTCATATATCATCTTTATGAGACAGGAAATACGCGCTACCTAATAAACAATATTAAAAAAGGGCAATGCTTCATAACCAAAATTACACTAAATTTATTCTTTGATTATTGAAATCTGTTGATTCTATTACTTCCTTAACTGGATGACTAAGTTTTTATTATGGTGGATAAACCAATATTCACTCTCTTTCAGATAGAGATAAAAATATTACTAGTGAATACTATGGATAGAACCAATATTTAGCAATGGATGAGACTATGTTCGGTGGTAGAAGGTCTGGTAAATGTGGGTGGGGAGCATCGGTAAAGAATAGAATCTTTGACCTATATTAAGTAGAAAAAGGATAAAGTACTTACTTCTCCTATCTCCTCTAGAGCCTGAGATACCATAGGACCCTACATTACTAGATATATCAAAACAGGAAATCTTTATTATATCGCTGACTGGAAAGTATCCCCAAAGGAATGAGATTACCTTAAAAGATCAATGCCTATTATCTTTTAATATATAATCTAATCTAAACCGATAATAATAAACAAAGAAGTAGTTCCTATATCGTTTCTAGTATAAAAGAATTTTTTACGAAGCAAAAATTTGGGGAAGCAAAGCTTCCCACAAACAAACACCGTGTTAGGTGATGCGGTGACGTCATTCATTCTTCAATCTCTCAATTTCCTTTCTGATTTCTTCGATAACCTCGGGGTTATGGATAATCTTTTTTCCCCCCCTTCCTTTAATGAAATGACATAGAATACTTTACCTCCATATTTGGCAGTAAATTTCTCATGTGTCTTTTTCTGAAATTCTAATTCGTTTATGATTTGGGTAATGTAAGCGTACCCAGCTGGTTTAATTTGAAGTCCAATATAGCGATTCTTTACCTTAATGAAAAAATCTACATTGTATCCTCTATCCCATTCATCTGATGCAGGCTCTACCTTAACGCCCAAGCTTTGCTGCAATTGTCCATAGATAGTCTGTATCTCAGAGTTATATCCATCATATGTTCTATTAACTACTAAATTAATGATAAAATTGATACAATCCTCTTCTGTTATACTTTCAATTTCTGCTTGACAAACCTCTGTTATCTTTATATATAGCCTTCTCCCAAGTTCTTCTAAATGTTGTTTAGGATATACATTGTTATAATAATACTCCTCCCAATCCTTCAAGGATTTAGGAGAGCACCTTCTTATCAATTCTGAAACCGGGCCAACTTTGTTTTTCTTTGTCAAACCCCATCTCATATTTGCTTGATTTAATATCCATTCTTTTGCCATTCTTTTGTCCTCCTTTTCTCGGTTAGGAATTTTGTCTTGTATTTGTACTCAATGGAAGTATCTACATCAGCCAGACCATTTTTAATTAAATGGGCATTTAGAAAAGTCTTGTTCCACAGATAAAGGTAGCAAAGCAAGTTATTTTTCTCATCGTATTTCATAGTATCAAACTTCATGAATACCTTTTGTCCTTGGGTTTTTTCTCTTAAGAACTGAATAGCCTCTCCGTTCTTTTCTGGATTCTTTTTTACACCCAACAACCTGATTTTCAATCCCTTATTTAAAATCAATATCTCAGACGAGATTATTTCTTTCACAGTATAATATGTTTCTCTTTCAGAATGAGAATTATCTATTTTAGAGCCAAACCTTAATTTTCTGGGGTCAATCTTTTTATCAAATTCTATAGGATCTTTGAAGATATAAGGCAATCTTTTATTCTCTTCTTTAAAGTCTATTCTCATATCTTTCTGTTTTATTATCTCAAAACTATCATTTTGAAAAATAGTATTTTGTTTTAGTCCAAGTTTTTCCTTTATGATAGGTAAAAAATCCTCATTTATTTCATATCCCACAGAGTTTCTATTCAGGTTTTTAGCTGCCAAAGAGGTAGTTCCACTTCCAAGAAATGGGTCAAGTACAGTATCACCAACAAAACTAAACATTTTAATGAGGCGTTTCGGTAACTCCTCAGGGAACATAGCCAAGTGTTTATCTTGTTTTTCTCCTGAAAAATTCCAGTGCCCAGTAAAGTATTGATTCCATTCCTCTTGGGTCATTTTCGATTGTTCTTTAACTTCGCGATTCACTTTTGGCTGATTGCCATATTTTTTTAAAATTAAAATAAATTCATAATCCAGCTTAAGAATCCCGCTTCTGGGGTATGGGAAAGAACCCATTACTGTTGCTCCACCAGTGGTATGGCAAGTGGTGACTTTCTGCCAAATAATCGCGCCCATATAATCAAATCCCACACTCTCACAAAACTTGATTATCTCAGTCCTTATTGGAATAACTTTATATCTCCCATAATAAACGGAACGTGCAAACTGATCACCGATATTAATACATAATCTACAACCCTTATGCAAAACCCTATGGCACTCATTCCATACCAAATTAAGGTTGTTTATATATTCCTCATAAGTATCATCGAAACCAATTTGTTTTCCATTTCCGTAATCTTTCAATTGCCAATAAGGTGGGGAAGTAATAATAAGGTGAACAGATTCATCCGGTACCTCTTTCATCCATCTTGAATCGCCAATGATTATCTTGTGGGTTATTTTCATCGTGCTTCCTCTATAAGATTTGATTTATTTAAAATCACCATTTCGTCTAATTTTATTTACTCGAACATAAAATAAATGACATCAGTAAAAAAGATTAAAAAGAACGGAATTTTATAGTAATTTAAACTAATCTTTTTATTATTACTATTTATTTGATTTAATAAAATAACATTCTCGTTTTTTAACCCTCTTTCTTCCCCCATTACTAGTAACATCTTTTTTATTATTTTCGTAAAGGCATTTTCATCTTTATTAAGGATTTATTGCAGTAAGCTTTTACAAACTTAGTATTTAGTTAAACCATCTTAAATAAGTCTCTCTTTTAATATTTTTGTTTAATTAACCGGTATTTATTAGAGTATAAATAGATATATCCAATGCATTACAACACCCTATTTTGTAAAATTCCGATTCCCTCTATCTCAATTTCAATGATATCTCCATGTTTTAAGAATACAGGTGGTTTACGGGCAAAACCGACTCCCCCTGGGGTACCAGTCATAATAATGGTACCAGGGTAAAGAGTGAAATTTTTCGAACAATAACTTACTAATTCTCTTACCCCAAAGATCAAATCGGAAGTATTAGAATCCTGCATAATTTGTCCGTTTAATCTGGATATAATCCTGCATTGTTCAGGATTAGAAAGTTCTGTTTCAATCCAGGGTCCAAGAGGACAAAAAGTATCAAAAGATTTACCTCTAGCCCATTGTTTATCCAGCCGAAGTTGACAATCTCTTGCTGATACATCATTCCCACAGGTGTATCCTAGAATATATTTATCTACTTCCTCTACCTCTACATTCTTTGCTTTTTTACCTATCACTATCACTAATTCAGCTTCATAATCAACTTCTTGGGGAGCTATTTCGGGTAAGATAATATTATCTTCTGGTCCAATTACACTAGAAGTTGCTTTTAAAAAAATTAATGGTTTATCCGGGAAACTTTGTCCACTTTCTTCGGCATGCTTTTTATAATTTAAACCAATGGCTATTATATCGGGAGGAACTAATGGTGCTAATAATTTTACCTCTTCTCTTTTGATTTTTTCTGAACTTACTATAAATTCATTAAATATGTCACCTTTAATCAGACTGATTTCTTCTCCTTTTATTGTCCCATAAAAAATATGATTATTTTTCTTAAATCTTACAATGCGCATCTGGATCCTCCTCTTTATTTTTATCTTTTTAAATAGTCCATAATATTATAATATTCCATAATTTAATTTAATAATAAAAAAGATAGATTTTTTTGATTATTAAATTACTTCCGATCATAATATCTATGTATAAAATTTTCTACATCTTCTCGGTTACCTTTGAAAGGTCCGGGGGTTTCCATTTTTAAAGAAACTAAAGCACTAGCAAAAATCAGAGCTTCCTCGATACCTCTATTTAATCTTTCAGTAATATAAGCACTAAAACAGGTATCACCTCTACCAGTTCTACCAGAAAGGTTTCTTGGTTTCAAAGGACAGGCATAATATTTTTTGCCATCATAAACTAAGACTTCCTGGTTATGAGTAATTAGAATCTCTTTAGCTCCCCAATCATAAAGTATTTTTGCGGCTTTCTTTCTATCAGTCGTACCAGTCATAACTTCAGCTTCCGCAGCATCAGTTTTTAAATAGTTAACATAAGGAAGATAATCTTTTTTCTCCATCCAATCCCTAAAAACTAATTCCTGATTATTACCGATAGTTCTTAAAAAACCCTGTACATCCAGAGCAATCTTCCCTTTGGTATGTAAAAATTTAATCATTTCGCAATCAAAATCTCCTGCAATAAGTCCGGCAAAATGATAAATTTCTGCACTAATGCCTTTAGGTAAGTCAAAAATAGTAAAAGGTTCAGCGATAGATAGGGCAAAACAAGTTCTTTTCTCTCTATCAGCACTATGATAAATATTTCTGATAGAGGTAGTATGCATAGAATCTAAAATAAAAATATCTTTTCGAGGAATAGTAAAAGCCTCTAAGATTCCTTTGTGTTGTAAAGAGAATTTGGTCAAAACTCCAGTCTTATATCCCAGAGCATTTGAAGCACTGGAAGAATATAGCACCGCTCCACCAATATTTTTCACCACTTCACTCTGAAAGATATTCTCATCCAGTGAAATATGACCAATTATAAAAGTATGGTAATTTTTCATTCTCGATTCTATCTTATTAGTCTTCTTTTAAAGATATTTTTCTTTGGTATTTTCTTTTACCTGAGCTACAAAAGTATCTATTTTTATTTCTCTACTACTATCCTGAAATCCATCATATTCAATAGTTATAAAAGGAAGATTATTGTATTCTTTTCTAAATCTGGGGATAAAACCATCCACAGTAAGCCCCGGCATACAATTAAATGGAATAACATTAACCAACCCATCTAAACCCCTTCTAGCAAAATCTACTGCTTTCCCCATACTTACTATAGCTTCACCACCAATATAGTGCCTGATATATTTCTCTCCATAAGAAATGATTTGGTGAGCAGGAATATCCTCGAACCCCTGCATATAAGGTAGAGTAGCTTTATACATCTTATGTTCATAATCAATCATTATTTTATAAATCAAAGATTTAGTAATCCATTCCTGGAAATCTTTTTTGTTTTTATTTAGTAGGAACCTTTCTTTGGCTAAAACAGCATTAATATAATAATAATAAATTAAGTACTCAGTAGCAGGAGATAGCCATACTTCTACACCTTTTTTTTCTAATTTCCTTACAATTTTTTGATTTGCTGGTTCATGCAATCTAACATACCATTCGCCCACTATTCCTACCTTTGGTTTTTTTTCTCCAGTCTTATTTAAATGGATAAATTCTCTTTGGGCTTCTCTTAAAATATTTTCTATAGGAGATAATTTTCTTATCCACAGATTGGATAAAAACGTATCAAAAATGGATAAATAAGTTTTAAAAACTCCTAAATTGGTTTTTGGATCAGTTAAAAAATCAAGAAGCTTCTTAAAGTATTGATCAAAAATTTTATCAGAACTTCCCTCTTTTGCTTCGTAAGGTCTAGTATGCATTCTCATTTTTTCTAAATGATCCACTGCATTAATTCCACACCAACCTTTAATTAGTAAAGGTATTCCTAGATTAAATTCAATCCCTGCTTCACCCCCAGCAATAATGTCTACTTCTATACCTTTTTTTTGAAATAAAAGCGATTCCAAGCTGGCATATTGTCCCAATCTACAGGGCCCACAATCAGAGGTAGCCTGAAATAGTGCAAATTTTCGAGTATCAAACTCTGGCTTTTCAATAAAATTTATCATCGCCTCAGTAGTATGCAAAAAGGGAGTACAAACCAGACCATAGGTACAATTCCTCGCCTTTTCCATAGTCTCATCAGAGCCAGCTTCTAAAACTATCGATTTAATCCCATAAGCATTTAAAACAGCGGATAAAGCATCATTGTGGTTTGACATTGGTGGTAAAGCAATTATCTCTTTTTTTCTTACTATCTCCATACCTTTTAACTTTACGGTGAAAGCTTGGCTTTTCTGCTTTACCTCTCTTCCCAGATATGATTTTACTGTATTAAAAAAAGCTTGTAATCTGGTATCAATTCCTGCATCCCCCGTATGCTCATCCATCTCTATAGTTAAAAATGGTTTTTCCGTTCTATATCTCATCTGCTGGTTTATTTGGGAATCAGGACCACAAGCAAAATAAGTAATATCTATACCAAACAGATTTTTATTTTTATTTAATAAATCTACGGCAGCTAATTTCTTCTGTCCTTGTATCCAGTACATTTTGGGTACGTGGGGAGAAATATCTATATAATCTAGAGGAGAAAGTTCTAGAGGAATCGCCAGATAACCAGCTGATAGAATTTTATTCACTACATTATTGTTTATAATCGAATCATAAGCTGTATAAGGTCTGGCTATGACTAAAAATACTGGCTCCTTGTATGCAATTCTATCTAAAGAGTTAAATACTTCTTTTGTTTTCTCTTCAATTTTTTTATCAAATTTCTCTTTATTAACTAATCCTTCCTGGAGTGCTTCTTTTACTTTCTTAGTATTATAACCCAGTTTTCTTACTACCTTATTCATCTGATCTTCTAAGTGTTTTAATCCCCAATCAAAAAATAACGATGGAGAAAGTATTTTATCTGGATCCAAACCTTCAGCCAGAAGTTTAAGAGATGATTTCACCAGATCTGGAGTTGATTGGGTCCAGGGACAGGTAACACTATATTTAAAACCTGTTAAAGGTTTACCGGTATTGGCAATATGAGGAATAAATATAAAATCATCTTTTTCTAATTTTTTTAACAGATTACCAATATGCCCGTAGGCAACTTTTATAGGGAAACAATATTCAGCTGGGACTACTTCCAACCCATGGTTGATTATCTGACGATTAGTTTGGTCTGAAATAACCGTTTCGATTCCTAAATATTTAAAAAATGTAATAAATAGTGGAGAAAAATCATTAAATAATAATCCCCGGGGAATGCCTATCTTCATTTACAAGCTTCCTCCATCATATTCTGCCTTTCCTTAAATAAATTAGGCTGCTTAATCTTTTTTTCTTTGTTTTTAGAACTATATCTTTGACACCGATCTCCAATATAGAATTCTTCTTCTTCTATTTTTGCCTTAGTGATATTACAATCATTGCCACAGCTCTTATTAATACATTCATAAGGTTGAACTGTATATTTCAAATTCGCTATCTTGTCAAACCCTCTGAACTTACCAAGCTCAAAGGTATCATAAGCATATTTTGCTGCCCCAATTGCCCCAGTTATATGCGGCCAGGGAGGCACCATAATTCCTCTACCTAATACTGTCTCTAAAGCCGCTACCTGACCAAGATTAAAAGCAGTAGCACCTTGAAAAACTACTTTTTCCTTAATTTCTCTACCACTAACTACTTTGGCTAAATAGTTTCTAGCAGTAGCCAAAGTAAGAGCTGCGAGTAAATCTTCTAACGGAAGATTATGCTGTTCAAATTTTATTATAGATTGTTCCGATAAGACCGCACAAGTACTATCTATATCAGGAGGATTTTTTGCTTTCAGAGCAATCTTTCCAAAATCTTCAATCCTAATTCCTCTCCGTAAAGCATATTTTTCTAACAATGCTCCGGTTCCAGCAGCACAGGCATTATTCATCGCAAAATCTACTACCACTCCCTGATGGATATTAATAAATTTGGAATCCTGACCTCCAAATTCAATAATACTAAACTCTTGCTCCGGATATACCGTAGTAATCCCAGCAGCTTGGGCAGTTATTTCATCTACAATATGTTCGCTAGAGGCTCCTACAATAAAACCAGTAAGCTGCCTACCACTACCAGTGGTTCCTGCTATTACCTTATTTATTCTATATCTTCTCTCTTTCATCTGTTGGTAAATCTGATTAATCACATCGAGGGCCGCTCCTACTGGATCTATTTCTGTTCTCCTATAATAGTAGGCTAGCAATCTAAATTCTCCCTCTATTTTGGCAATTAAAGCCCCTTTAGTACTCACTGAGCCTATATCAATACCAAGGGTTGCTAAAGAAATATCTGCTCCATAGGGCCAATCTTCTCGCGGCTGCATAATTTTTGAT
Source organism: Candidatus Atribacteria bacterium UBA6251 (assembly GCA_002441285.1). Taxonomy (GTDB): domain Bacteria; phylum Atribacterota; class Phoenicimicrobiia; order Phoenicimicrobiales; family Phoenicimicrobiaceae; genus UBA6251. The sequence goes on from DJVR01000035.1 coordinate 18,725, forward strand.
TCTTTAAGAGTTAAGGGACCATGAGAAATATAACTAAAGGGTTTAGCTAATATATTTTTAAGTATACTGATTATTTTATGCAGTTGAGCCGGTTTACCACCGAGAGCAGCTCCCAGAGCATTAAGGTATAACCTTTGCTCAAGAACAACTAATTGTTCTGATGAAATTCTACATACTTCCACAAGATATTTAATAAAGGCCTCACTAAGTGAGAGACCTCCAATAAGAACAATCTTTCCTTTAGAACTAATGCCATTAGAAGAAAGCATATTTTTAAAACTTTCGGCGGATGCTCGATATAAAGAGGCAGCCAATACCTCTTTCTGGGTTCCTTTTTGTTGCTGGTGAACTACATCAGATTCGCGAAAAACCCCGCAACGGGCTGATAGCCTGATGGTTTTTTCAGCCCTATTTGCAACTTTAGAAAACTCATCTATCGAACCATATTCAAATCTTTTCGCCATATGTTCTAATAATAATCCTGAACCAGCCCCACATTTATCCTGTAGACAATGATATTCTAAGATTAATCTTTTACTGTGTTTATCTTTTTTATATTCATAATATCTCTGATTAGAAGCACCTACATCTATTACCGCAATCTTATCGTGGTCTACCTCGGAATTTAAAAAAATAAGTGCCTCTTTTATACTTATCGCTTCATTTAGAAAATAATCTTTATCTAATTTTTCGGACAAAGAGAGAGTATTTACTCCGGTAATGCCCAGATAAATTTCTTGATCACTTGGTAAAGCCATCTCTTCTAAGGTATCTTTTAAGGCTAAAACAGGATTTCCGTTAATCTTTTTAAGATAAGTCTTAATTTCTCCGCTTTCTAAAAATACTGCTTTTAGATTATTTGAACCAAGATCTATACCCAATCTTTTTTTATCTACTGGTAATTTAGATAAAAGATCATCTTTATTCATAATTCTTTACCTTGATTTTTAGATAAAAATATTATACCTCTTTTTTATTTAAAATTAAAACGCTATGAGGGAAATTTTTCAATCTTATTTGACAAGATAAAAACTTGAATGTTATATTCTTATTGTTACTATTTTCTTATTCAAAGATTAATTAACTTTTGAATAAAATTAAAAGGAATACAAATATGAAAAATTCATATGATATTATCTTTATCGGAAATTATACCAAAGATACCATCATTACTCCAGAGAATAAACTAGTAGTAAATGGAGGAGCGTTCAACTATGGTGCAAATGTTGCTGCTAGAATGGGACTTAAGGTAGCAGTGATTACTCGCCTAGCTGAAGAAGATTTTGAAGTGGTAAAAAAATTACAAAAGCTAGGTGTGGAAACTTTGGTTAAAATTACCCCACAATCTACTTGCCTCCGCCTAGAATACCCTACTAGCAATTTAGACCAAAGAACTATTTATGTTACCAGTTTTGCAGGTTCTTTTACCCCTGATGAGGTAAAAGACATCCAAGCTAAAGCAATAGTAATTGGAGCTTCTATGAGAGAAGAAGTAAGTCTGGAAGTAGTTAAAGAATTAGCTAAAAAGCAGGGCATACTGGCTGCAGATATTCAGAGTTTTCTTAGAATAAATGACCAGGGGAAATTAATTCCCAGGGAATGGACGGAGAAATTGTCTATACTTTCCCTTATTAAGGTGCTAAAGACTGACGCAGTCGAAGCAGAGATTTTAACTGGTACCTCAAATCTACAGGAAGCAGCTCAACAAATAGCTAAATTTGGACCTGAAGAAGTAGTAATTACCCACCGTAATGGTGTATTAGTTTATGTGAAAGGCGCTTTCTATCGGGAAAATTTCTTTCCCCAAAAGATCATAGGTAGAAGTGGTAGAGGAGATACTTGTATTGCAGCTTATATGGCTAAACGCTTAAATGCTTCTCCTCAAGAATCAACCCTCTGGGCAGCTGCAGTCACCAGTTTAAAATTAGAAGTAAATGGACCTTTCCATCATTCTATAAAGCAAGTTAATCAACTTATTCAAAGCAAATATCAAAAAATTAGATAAGAAAATAGATTCTAATAATTAATTACTAATTTCTTCATAAGGTAGAAGATGTAAATTTTCTTCTTTAAAACTAACAGTAACTGCTTCTCCTTCTGTAAATATCTTATGTTCCTGTGGATTACCTATTTCTACGGTAAGTATTGTATCAGCCATTTCAATTTTATACATTAATCGTGAACCAAGATAAACAATCTGCTGAACTTTACCTACTAAAGTATTCGTTTTTTTTGAGGTTAGTTCAATGGATTCAGGACGGATAAGTAAAAAAACTTTTTCTCCTTCTTTAAAACTACCCTGTTTAATAGTAATTTTTAAATAATTACCATTTATTTCCAATTCTAATGCCTTCTCAGATAGCTTTTTAGTTATCTTTCCTACTAAAAAATTAGCTTTCCCAATAAAATCAGCTACAAAATAATTTTTTGGATAATTGTAGATTTCTTGAGGAGTACCTATTTGTTGAATCTTACCAGCATTCATAATCACTATTCTATCTGAGAGAGTCATAGCTTCTTCCTGGTCATGAGTTACATAAATTGAGGTTATTCCTATTCTTTGCTGTAATTTCCTAATTTCTAGTCTAGTAGATACTCGCATTTTAGCATCAAGGTTAGAGAGAGGCTCATCTAGCAATAATACTTTTGGTTCCATAATCAAAGAACGAGCTAAACTGACTCTTTGCTGTTGACCTCCAGAAAGCTGAGCTGGGGATCTTGACTCTAACCCCTTTAAACCTACTAAATTCATAATCTTTTCCGTTCTTGTTCGAATATTCTTTTCCTTCTCCCCATGTATTTTTAATCCATAGGCAATATTTTCATATACAGTCATATGAGGAAAAAGAGCGTAATTTTGAAAGACCATAGTAGTAGGTCTTTGATTGGGAGGTGTATTAGTTACATCCTCTCCATCAATAAATATTTTTCCCGAAGTAGGTAATTCAAAACCTGATATCATTCGTAAAGTAGTAGTTTTACCACACCCAGATGGCCCTAAAAGTGTAACTAGTTCACCCTCTTTTACTTCCAGGTTCACTTTATCTACAGCTATAGTTAATTCTCTACCACCACCAAAAATCTTTACTAAGTCTTTAAGTAAGAGAAAATCCTGTTTCATAAAAATTCCTCTCCTCATTTAAGTCATTAACCAATAATATCAATTGTCCTTACTCCTTTACCAATCCGATTTACAATTAATTGAATTAAACCTAAAGCCACTAATACTATTACTATTAATAAATTACAAGTGGCAGCTGCCTGAGCATATCTACTATTATCTACAAATCCTAGTATAGCAACAGTAATTAAATTATATTTTCCTGAAACCACAAAAATTACCGCGCTAATTGCCGTCATTGCTTTTACAAAATTATAAGCTAAACCTGAAAAGAAAGCTGGGGCAATCATAGGTAAGGTAATTCTTCTAAAGGTAGTATTACTATCCGCACCTAAGTCCGTAGAGGCTTCTTCAATAGAGGGGTCAATTTGCTGAAGAGCAGCAATTCCTGAACGGATTCCTACTGGCATATTTCTAAAAACCAGTAGAATAATAATAATCCAGGCTGTACCAGTCAGAATAAAAGGTAATAAAATAGTCTTTTGATTAAAAGCTAAGATATAACCTATTCCTACTACTGTTCCTGGAACAGCAAAGGTAAGCATAGAAATAAATTCCATTATTCCTCGACCAATAAACTTCTTCCTAATTACCAAAAAGGAAATAAATATTCCCAAAATCCCTGCAATCGGGGTCGCTATAGATGAAAGGGTCAAAGAATCAATAATATAATCCCTGGCTACTTGAAACATCTCGACATAATGCTTCAGGGTTAAAGCCGGGTTAACTCCCCAAAGGGTTTGAAAAGAACCATGTATAATTGTACCATAAAATAGAAAAACTATAGCAGTAAAAATAAGACAGCTGGTATAAACCGGTAATTTGATATACCACTCTAAATTCTTAATAGTTGACCCAGTGGGTTTCCCGGTGACTGTCACATAAGATTTACGAGAAACCCAGTATTTTTGAAGAAAAAAAGCCACCATAGTAGGAATAAAAAGTAATATTGCCAGGGTGGCACCTCTTGAAGTATCATACATCCCCGCAATCTGTAAATAAGCTTGCACGGAAAGCACTCTATAATTTCCAGCAATAACCATCGGATTTCCAAAATCAGCTAAAGATTGAATAAACACTAAAAGCCAAGCACTGGCAATTCCAGGCGTAGATAATGGCAAAGTTATAGTAGAAAATACTTTACCCCTAGAAGCACCTAAGTCCATAGCTGCCTCTTCTAGGGAAGGATCAATTGCCTGCAAAATACCATAAAGAACTAGAAAAGCAGTAGGTGCATAAGCAATAGTCTCTACCAAGATCAATCCATTCAAACCATAAATGGTATAATCTCCAATAATCTTATTTATATAAGGAGTTAAGGTCCCCGCTCTTCCAAAAAGAAGAATAGCTGATAAAGCTACTACAAAAGGGGGAGAAATAATAGGAAAGGTAGCAGTTAAACGAAAGAAATTTTTGAAAGGTAAAGGGGTTCTAGTAAGGGCATATGCAAAAATAAATCCTATTATCGTCCCTAAAGTAGCGGTATATATTCCTAAAATCATACTATTCATAAAAGGTTGATAATAATATCTTTTAGAAAAAATAGCTAAATAATTAGAAAGGTCAATTTTTTGATTTACAATAAGACTGGCTTTAAAAACCTGAAATATTGGAAATACTACAAAAGTCAAAAGAAAATAGAAAATTAGTAAAATAGAAACTAATAATAAAGGCTCTTTCCAGATTAACTGTAAATTCCCTATTATCTCATTTAATTTTCGATTTTTTGTAAACATAATTAACCTTAAATCTTAATAAACTTCTCTCTACAATTATGATCCCTGTTACTTTTACATTCAATAAAATATTTCATTAATTAAGTAACAGGGATCTTTCTTTTTCTCCCAGGTTGCGAACTTTCTCAATCTAAATTGATTATTTCCCTATTCTATCTCTCCAAGCAGCTACCAATTCATCTTTGTGCTCACCAGCCCATATAGCATCATAATCGATCAATTTTATCTTATCTAAGGTTATCGCTCCTTCACCAACCGTTGCTTTAGGATTAACTGGTAATCGGCAATATTTCTGAAATAAATCCTGAGCTTTTTTAGTAAAACACCAATCAATAAATTTCTTTCCTAATTCAGGTTCCGGCCCTCCTTTAATTAAAGAAAGCCCACCAACCTCATAACCTGTACCCTCCAAGGGGAAGGTCATAACTACAGGATAACCAGCATTTACCCCTTTTGCCAGGATGTCATGAGAGAAAGCAATTCCGACTGCTACCTCACCCAGTCCTACCATAGGTATGCAGCCGGTTCCAGAGTTAGTATATTGAAGAATACTATGTTTATCGAATTCTTCCCACCAATCTAAAGTTTTTTCCAGACCAATCATTTGAATAAGAGTAGCATAGGTAGTATAAGCAGTTCCAGAAGTATAGGGATAAGCCATTGCAACATTCTGTTTAAAGGCAGGGTGTAAAAGATTTGACCAGGAAGTTGGGGCGGGTACATTATTTTTTTCTAAAAAATTTTTATTAGAAACAAAACCAATAGCTCCAGTATAAAATCCCGTCCAAGCCCAGTCTTTAGCTCTTAAGATTTCTGAAAGTTCAAAATCTGTATTGGGCTGGTAGGGTTCAAGTAATCCTTTTAACGCTGCATTTATATGAGAAGTATTCGAACCAGCATGCCAAACGCTAGCTTGTGGGTTTTTAGCTTCAGCTTCTACTCTGGCCAAAACCTCACCGGAAGATAATCTCACCCATTCAACATCAATACCAGTTTCTGCTTCAAAGGCTTCAATATAATATTTAGCTTCTTCAGTATCAAAAGCAGTATAAATGTGCAAGACTTCTTTAGCCGTACCAACATTTAATAACAAACCCATTATCATTATGATAGAAAACAAACAAACTAAAGTAATTTTTTTCATCATGTTAATTGACCTCCTAAATTTATTAGAATTAATATTCTTTATATGTTAATATACTACTTTTTATATTCACCTCCCTTCTTTTTATCTTAAAATTTTACATTTTCAGCCTGAAATGCTATCTACCATCATATTATCATCAATCTTCCTGTTGGATTAAATCTTTGATATAGCATCTTTCTAATCTCTTGTTTTTCTCTATAGGAAGTAATATGATTATAACCTTCCTTCTCCCATGGTGGTGAAGTTAATAAAACCTGCTTAAATGTTTTTAAAAGTTTATCTTCAAATTCACCCTTATATTGCCCCAGGGTAAAGTGTTTTAAGGCTTCTGGAAAATTATTCCAGGATTCCTGCTCATACCCAGGAGAAATAGGATAAAAAAGCCCGTTATTTTCCTTTACTGCTTTTAAATCACCATTTCCATCTCCTAACATTAATATCTGCTCATCAAGATAATGTCCTGCTTGCTTAGCTATAGCAATATGATGCCCTTTAGACCCCATTTCCTGACCAGCTATTATCTGAACATATTTAGCAATACCTTGTGCCTCCCAGTAATTAACCAAATCTTCATAGGGAGTTTTGGATACTACCAAAATATCTGCTACTTCATACATTAAAGCAAGACATTTCTTTACTCCCTCAAAGGGGGGTATCCTGGCTGATATATAAGGAAAAGTTCTATTTACTGCTTCGCTCCAACCTAACAATTTATATAAAGAAAAATTGGTTGGATGTTGGTCAATAAACTTTTCTAGAGTGGGATTACCCAAACCAAGTTTATTATTTTTAGCAAATTGAATATAATCATCCAGAGGTTTGCTGTCCGGTAAGACGACGCTCTTTTTCCTACAAGCTTTCTGGACGTCCTCTCTTTTTTGCAACGCTCTCAGGGTAAGTTGTATAGCAATAAAACGATTACATCCTCTATCTACTGAAAAAAGATTATAATATTCAGCAACCTCTCTAAAATAGGACTCAATAGCCCACAATTGATAAAACTCCATAAACTGCGGATGAAAAATCAGCATTTGTTTACCATTCATATTGTCTGTAATACATCCATCGGTATCAATGGCAATCAAAAAATCTTTGGTTCTTTTAAAATTCCTTAATTGTTGTTCAGGATCTTCTTTAATCTGCTGAGCAGTTAATCTGGGTAGTGTCATTTTCTCTCTCCTTTTTATACTGATTACTTATCAGCGATGATCAGTTTTTATAATTTAAACCACTGACCAATTATTAACTTATTATTTTTCGCTTCTTATTTCTTACTCGCTATTTGCTACTTACTCTATACCCCATTGGAATATATTCTCCACATCGGGGAGGAATAAAAATTTCTTTAAATTTTGCAAATTCGGGCAAAGCTCCTCCAATTAAAGGTTTAGCCCAAGATACAAATTCATCAGTTACATCACTCTTATTATTAGCAATCCATTCTTTAGGAAACTCACGCTCAGCATTGGCCACAATATCTAAAGCCACTTTATCATATCTTACTTTATAATAGCTTCCTGGTTCTCTGATAATAGTAGTCATATATCCATCCTGCCCCTCCAAAGCCAATCGAGCAGAATAAATGCCCACCTGATAGGCTTCTTCTCGATCTACTTCTGATACATAAGCCAATTCACGTCTCTGTCTGGTTCCGGGATTTTCAGCTCGAGCTATTCCTGGTACTACCAAACGACTCTGAGCTCTACCTTGAGCATTTGTTCTATCTAATCCATTTAAATAATTTATAAGTAAATTTCCTGCGGTTGATCCACTAGCACTGAATTGAGCATGGCCAAAACTATCTTTTAAGATAGATAAATCTCCTACATTTACTCCTTCACCGATTACCACTATACAACGACCTGCTTCCTTTAACCTTTGATTAATCCTTTCGATAATAAACTCCAGATTATCCTGGCTATCTACCTTAGAAAGAGCTTCGGGCAAAAATATTAATAAAGGTATTCTTCTTTCTGGATCAGCTAAACGTGCTGCTGCGGGAATAAAACCAATTTTTCTACCCATAACCGTAATAACTAAGACAGGATCGCTGGTATAACTTGCTTTATTCTCTTCATTGGCTTCTAAAATATTTACCGCTAAATTTCTGGCTACACTACCGTATCCAGGGTTATGATCGCAAATGGCAAAAGTACCATCTGGCTGCAAGGTCCCTCCTACATCATTATCAATAGTCTTAGGCATGCCAATACATACTAACTCTAAACCTTTTTCTCTTGCCATCTGACTTACTTTAAAAGCTGTATCCATAGAATCATTTCCACCACAATAAAAAAAGTATCCAATATCCTGTTTTTTAAAGACTTCAACTATTCTTTCCAAGTCTTCTCTACTTTTTATCTTATAGCGGCAACTACCTAAAGTACCAGCGGACGGAGTATAATTTAATAAATCAAGCTGATTTTTATCCTGGGCAGAAATATTTAGTAATTCTTCTTTTAATACTCCTAAAATCCCCATTTTTGCCCCCAACACCTGATTCACTTTAGGGGACTCAAAAAGTACCTCAATAGCTCCTTTAATGGTGCTGTTAATTACGGAAGTGGGTCCCCCTGATTGAGCAATAACCGCATTAACCATGACGGTAAATCCTTCCTTTCTTTTGAAAAATAACTAGAATTATTTTTATTTGTCAGATAAATATTAAATCTCTATATAGCAGTAATGAAAAGAATCTTTCTATAAATCATTAGATTACTAAGATATTGTCATCTCATTTTGCTAAACCAATTAAAAATAATAGCTAAAATTTCTTTAAATTATTAAATTATAAATTATTTTAGGTAAAAAATATAAAGATACTAATTCTCTCTTAATTTATATAAATATTTTCCCCCATGCTTGATCCAGAGACAGTTGGGAGCAACAAAATCTTCTTGATGAAGAGTAGTAGGATCTCGATAACCTAAACCTACCTCCTGACAGACACTTTCAGGGATACCGGTAGCCAGGGTTACCTGAAAATCACAATTTTCCTCCCTAGTATCTGGATTATATCTTCCTGCTCCGCGCACATTGATAACATGAGCAGCAACATTGCGAGAAATATTAGGGTATTTACTCAAATAATTTAGGACATAATCCTTACAGTGATAACCCAATTTCCTTATGCATCTCTCCATATTCACCTGGGAATGAAAATATTTTATGTGAGGAGCATAAATAATTATTTCTCCACCTTTAGCCATTATTCCCGGACTTTGTAATTTATAAGAACCCTTACCGGCTGTCCAGAATTCATCATAACATAAATCCATTACCTGAACTGCCTTCTCTAAAGGCTGATTTAGATAGTGGATATGAATTTTAGAGCTAGCCTTAGCTGCAGATTGATAAGATTTTTGAAACCCTTCATAATCTCTATCTATATACAAACCCTTAGCTAAAACTTTATTATTTTCAGTTTCTTGCCAGAGCATATTAAACGAAATAACCGGGGCTTTTAGGGCTTTAAAAATATAAGCAGAACCCTTATTTATAACCCTCCGTGCCGAATTGTCGATAGTACCAATAATATCAGGTATACCTACTAATACAGCAGCCCAGTGTAAGAGGTCAATAACTTCTGGTCCTGAAATTCCGGGAAAGAATAATTTCAATCCACCAGCATAACCAGCAGATTCATGAGGAGAAGTACTACTTAGGGCAATAATTAAATCATAATCCTCCAGAATAAGTCTATTTATTACCACTGGGATGGATTTTTTTAGTTGTTGTTTAGTCTGTTCAGCAACAAAAGAGGAATCTATTTCTCCCACTTGAATCAAATGTTCTGGATCATCAAACTGATGATTATAATGATGATTAAAAATAATTCTTTTATCCTTTAAGCCTAATTTAATTCTGATCTCCTGTTCAGACATCTTGCGATGAGTTCCCCCAGCATTTAGACTATCTATCTGGTTTAAATTTTTCTTTTTTAGTTCTCGGTAAATAATGGGAACCAGTCGGTCTGTAAAATCCACTCGGGAATAATCTGGATGAATCAATAAGGCTCTTTTTACCTCTCGGAAATCTTTTAAAGCTTCTACTACTAAATCTGTCAGCTGATTATCCGTTAACTCTCCTGTCAGCTCCTCAAAAACCAGCATATTCAATAAATACCTCCCCTATCTTAAATAATAATAGATAAAAAACAAATAGTAAAATTCTCTCACTACCTAACACATATTACTTCTTATTGATTACTGAAATTATAATTTTTCTTCCGGTCTATCGGGTAACATCCATTGGGTATGAAATTCCTGCCATTTATTTTCTTTATTAAGTATTATCTCTGGATTATTGGGACTTTTTAATCTGAAGTAGCCATGTGCACCAAAAAAATCCCTCTGAATAGCGGTTATCTGGGCAGAAATCATAATTGGGCTACTCAGTTGTAAAATATAATCAAATGAGCTATTCATAGCAGGTACAGGAACACCAGCCTGATGGGCAATCTCAATAAAGCTAGCTAATTTATCTAGGTTATTTCTTACTACTTTCAGAAAACGAGGAGCAACTAATAAATTAATTAAATCAGGATTTTCTTGATAAACCTTAGTAACTTCGTCTAAGAATTGTGCTCTAATAATACACCCCGCTCGCCATCCTTGTACAATATTTTTCAAATTTAGATTAAATTGATATTCCTGAGATGCTGCCTGTAATAAAGCCATCCCCTGGGCGTAAGAAGATAGTTTAGCTAAATAAAGAGCATCATGGGAAATCTGAATAAATTTTTCTTTTTCTATTAAACTTTTTTTACCTTTATAAGAGGGTAATATTCTGGAAAGTTTAATTCTTTTATCTTTATCCTGTGACATTTCCCGGGAAAATACAGCCGCGGTTATGGTAGGAATGGGGACCAATAACTCTAAAGCGCTCTGTACAGTCCAGGTACCAGTGCCTTTCATACGGGTAATATCTGCAACTACTTCAACAAGGGAATAATCCTCTTTTTTATCTCTTTCTTTCATGCTCTCAGCAGTAATCTCAATTAAGTAGGAAGATAATACATCATCAGGATTATTCCACTTTTGGAATATCTGAGCAATCTCATTAGAGGTCAACCCTAAAGCTTTTTTCAGGGTCCAGACGCATTCACCAATTAATTGCATATCACCATATTCAATCCCATTATGCACCATCTTAACATAATGTCCAGCACCATGGGGACCAATATAGGATACACAAGGTTTATTATCTTTAGCTTTTGCTGAAATCTTTTCAAAAAGATCCTGAATCATTTGGTAAGCTTCTTCCTGACCACCTGGCATAATAGCCGGCCCCTTTAAAGCTCCTTCTTCTCCGCCAGAAATACCAGTTCCTATATAAAGAAATCCTTTGTCTGCTAAATATTTATTACGTCTAATGGTATCTTTAAAAAAGGAGTTCCCTCCATCAATAAGTAAATCACCTTTATCCATTAAGGGAATTAAGTTTTCGATAAAATCATCTACAGCTTGCCCTGCTTTTACCAGCAGTATAATCCTCCTGGGCCTTTCCAGGGAAGACATAAATTCTTCTAAAGAATAGGTAGCGGTGATCTTCTTTCCTCTAGCACTGCCACGAATAAATTCTTCAGTTCTAGCTGCCGTTCTATTATAAACAGAAACAGAATATCCCTTTTCTTCCATATTCAAGGTCAGATTCTGTCCCATAACTCCTAAACCAACCAAACCAATATTTTGTTTTTTCATTTATTTTCCTCCTTATTTAGTTTTAGTGGATAGTGAATATTCATTAGTAGTAAGACAAACTCTCGCCTATCTATTATCTGTTATAAATAAACTTTATTCAGTTACAAATTTAGAATTAAAAACGTCATCTGTACCGCCCATTCATAACAAATTTTTTTCTGTTATTGCAAGTGAACGAAGCGAGCGTGGCAATCTTATCACCCTTTCTGTTTTTTCCTCATCCTGTTTTCTATTTTATGTCATTTGCACAGAAAAAAATAATCTATCTTTGACAGGTTAGAAAACTATCCTATGATTACCAGGTTCGATGAATCGAATCCCTCCTCATTACTAATTTAGACTCCTGAAAAGGCACTGAACCCTCCATCTACAGGCACAACTACACCGGTAACAAATTGAGAAGCATCAGAAGCCAACCAAATACAAACACCAATCAAATCCTCCGGATCGCCAAATCTACCCATAGGGGTATGGTCAATTATTGCCTTACCTCGAGGGGTTATACTTCCATCTGCATTGGTAAGTAAAAAACGATTCTGAGTAGTTAGAAAAAATCCGGGGGCAATGGCGTTTACTCTTACCCGCTGATTATATTCTTGCGCAATATGAACTGCTAACCATTGAGTAAAATTACTTACGGCTGCTTTAGCCGCTGAATATCCGACTGTTTTAGTTAAAGGACGAAGAGCAGCCATAGAAGAAATATTGATAATAGCTCCACCTTGCTCATTTTCTACCATTATCTTTCCAAAAACTTGAGAAGGAAGTAAACTCCCCCCAAAAAGATTTAGACCAACCACTTTTTCTAGAGCTGAAAGAGGTAGGTCAAAAAATTTCAATTCTGTTGAGGTAGTTGCTTCTTTGATATTTCCTCCGGCTACATTCAATAATATATCTATCTGACCAAAATCATTAATTATTTCTTTTTTGCTAGCTTCTATTTTATTTACATTCATTACATCCATATAATACCCTTTAACATTTATTCCTTCTTCCTTTAGTTTTTCAACCACTGGAGCGGTATCTACAATATCACTAAGGGCAATTTTAGCTCCAGCTCTACCCAGACCGCGAGCAAAGGTTGAACCTAAAACCCCAGCACCACCAGTAATTACTGCTGTTTTTCCTTCTAAACTAAACATATTTATAATTTCTCTCATAAATATCCTTCCTTTCATATCTGAAATTAATAGGTTACAAATGAGTTTTAATCATAAATAAATAAACTATTTATTTAAACAATCTAAATGTTTTTTTATCCAGTTAGCTATTTCATAATAATGTTCCTCTTCAAAATGAAATAATATTTTTAAAATTTTATTTTTAAAACGATATTGCCCTTCATTATCTTTAGCCCGTAAAATTGAACCATAAGTAATATGAATAAGTTGACGGGAGTCTTTATTTCTAAGCAAACCGGGTAATTCTGAATCGGATAATTTATCTATATCAGGGATATTAGAAAGATCAGTAGTTAGATTATAAGAAGCCCTATCTTTTTCAAAATTTTGTAGCGCAAAATAATGAATCTCCCGATAAAGAGCTGGATCTTTCATAGCTACTATTTTCACCTCTTCTAGCCAGGTAGTTCCCGCTGTTTTAATATGATAAAACCCCCCAGTTTCTTGTGCAAAAATTGGATATACGGAAAACTTATCACTACCGGTATGAAGAGAAAGTTTATAACCTCCCATTATCCTGGCAATGGCTGAATGCAGAGAAAACTCCTTTCTGAATTGATCTATATCTCCAATATATTCTATCCCTTTCTGCCAATCCCCTAGATAATGCAAAGCTAAATTTTGTAGTTCTATTCCTCTTCTTTGTAACTCCAGAATAATAAATAGATGAGCCAAAGGAGATGTAACCGTGGGAGTCTCATCTACAGAAATTTCCAAATCAAAAATATTTTTTTTATAACTTTTTAAAAATTTATAACATTCTTCTATATGATCTAAGACTTCAGAATAAACAAATATTATTTCTGCCAAATAATTATCAGTAAAGGTTAATTTTTGCCCAGCAAAAGAATAAGATTTATTCCCATATAAAACTTCCAATTTTTTTCTTTCTTTTATCTGCGCATAAAGATTATTCAGCTCTCTTTTACTATACTGATTTATATTTTTTCGGATAAAATCGGAAGGATCCAAAGTAAACATACTATATCCACAATCAACTGATTCTTTTAAATCTGCTATCTCTTTTACATGGTCTGCATCTGCTCCAAAAGGACCAATATAACCATATTCAAAAACACCCCATATTGCATCATTTAGAACACTCTGCCAATTTCTCTCAGTCCTTTCCATCTCTCTTACTGATTGTTGGGCTAAAATGGGGAAAATATCTCTACTATTAAAGGCTTGAAGGTGAGCAGGAGTCGCCTTACCCAAACGATCCCCTGTGCCAAAAGAGGTTTTAAGGCCACAAAAAGTAGGATTAAGATAAGGAAATATTTTACATAATAATGCAAGATTAAGATGGCATAAAGAACACCTTTTTAGAGTAAACTTTTTATCTTCAATAGTTATTTCCCCTAAAATCTCTCCCTCAAAATTATTAGTATTCGAAAGAGGGGCAATAACTATAAGATATTTTTTCTCTTCATCTTTGGCTATAAAAAAGTATCTATCCTCTTTGGACTTCAAGGAAAAAGGATAAGGTTTATATTTTTCTCCCCAACCTCTTAAAAAATAATCAATAACTTTCTCACTCTTCATTATCTTCTCCTTCTAAATTAAATAATCTTAACTGATTTTTATACATTAATGCCTTCACTGCTTCAATACCTCCCTGCCTAGAGATTTGCCCCTCTGCAACAAGCTTACCCACTACTCTACAAATTATCCTATCAAAAACTTCAAATCTGCTCCCTTCAGATAAAATCTTTCTTCCATCACAAACCGGTCCACCACTAGAAGCAAATGAAGAGGAATTAGTTAGATGTAATAAATATTGTTCCATAATATAAGGAGAATCATTATGCCACCAGGGAAATCCAGAATGCACTTTAGGAAAAGCTCTTTCTAACATTAAATTAGTATGGGCAAAGATTTGGTTCATTGGATATAAAATTAAATGACCTTGCTTATCATCTTCTCCACTAAAAAACTCGGATAGCAAGGGTAATAAATTTTCTAAAATATTGATATTTCCCATAGCCACATCCCCACCTACATCTGGCCCCCAATTGTTAAAAAGATAATCATTAGCATTTCTTAATGCCCCATAATGGATTTGAGTAACCATCCCCCTTTCTTGATTCATAGCACAGAATTGATGCATCATATAAGAGATAAAATCTCCCACTTCGGTTGATCTAAGGGGAAACTTCTTGTTTTGAGAGTAAGCCTGATCGAAAATTTCTTCTGCCCTCTTATGACTGATCTTTCTTCCATAGGGTTCCAATAAACCATGATCTGTTGTTTTTGCCCCCATTTCTGCAAAATAAGAATGTCTTATTTTTAAAGCCTCTACTAACCCTTTAAGAGAAGTATCCTGACCGGTTAAATGGCAGATTCTTTCAATCTTCATCTTCCAGTCATTTTCAAAAATATTATAATAGGCATCTGGTCGAAAAGTAGGTAAGAAGGTAATGCCTCCAATATTTTTAGCCATCTTATGATATACTAAATTATCTATAGGATCATCGGTAGTAAAAATGATTTTTGCTTTTATTTTTTTAAAATAGCTTGAGGTAACATATTTTTCTCACTTAATCGCTCGTTTGCCTTTTCCCATATTTGA
Source organism: Candidatus Atribacteria bacterium UBA6251 (assembly GCA_002441285.1). Classification (GTDB taxonomy): domain Bacteria; phylum Atribacterota; class Phoenicimicrobiia; order Phoenicimicrobiales; family Phoenicimicrobiaceae; genus UBA6251. Next base: position 34,181 of record DJVR01000035.1, read on the forward strand.
TCAGCAGTTTCCATACTTAATAATTCTTCTATACCAAACATTCTTTTTAAATCCAAATGCAACCATTGATGAACATGATTACCTTCTAAGAAAGGAAATACTTTACCCAGAGCCATCCATTTGTCATAATCTGAGATCTTAGGATTTCGTGCAAAAGATTGAGAAAAGCCGGGAAATTTTGCAGCTAATTGAAGGATATAGTGGTCATTATTTTTATATTCTTCTCTTGTTTCTAGAACTTCAGCTCTCCAGATATTAGGAAAAGGTTTATTCCCCACAATTTGCCTTAAATTATGATGGGTGTGGGTATCTATAATTCCTACTTTCTCCCGAAAAGGAAGCGCAGATTCAAAATAAAGTACTTTGGCCTCTTTAGTATCCAGTAACCAGTTTCTATTCAGAAATAGAACAGATTTTTTCAAGTCTTGCTCCTTTCTTGAATTGACTAATTACCTGAATATCTTTTATATATTTTATCAAATATTATCCTTTATGTATATTTTCAGCTAAATTTTTTCTTCAAATTTGAGTCTGTGCTATATTTTCTGTAAAAGTGAATAAAGTTAATTAAAATAAGAACTGGAAATGGGCCATCAAGAGCCTCCATAATAATTAAAAGATACTCTAAAATATTAAGGAGGATAAATTCAAGATGACCCAATTAAATAGTAAGTCAATCCAGGCGATTTTGCAAGAGGCACTCTCCAAAGATGGAGATTTCCTAAAGGAAATGGTCAGGATGCTATTCCAAGAGATTATGGAAGAAGAAAGAGAACAACCGGTAGGAGGATTGTCTCCTCAAAGGGACCATACC
>DJVR01000060.1 GCA_002441285.1 Candidatus Atribacteria bacterium UBA6251
CCTTTTGTTAAAGGGGAGCAGTATAGTTTATCTTAGATTTTTTCGATAATAATAATGATATTATTTCTTATTCTTTCAGCTGCAGTTAAGTTTATGTCTTTTTTTACATTTATATACTCCTTGAAAAGATGTCCTTTATCATTTATTTACCAAATATGGGCATGATGTAAATTATCTATTTCGGGAATTTTTTCTACTTCTTCTTTAACCTTCAAGATGTCAATCTGGGCTGGTATTTTCCCATTAAAATATCCGTACTCTTTTTTAAAATACTAAATCCTTTAATTAAAACCAAAATTCCGATAGCTTTTTGAGAGAGGAAACTAATTTACTAATAATTTAATTAATTTATTTTGTTTTTTCTTTAAGCCAGTTGATAATTTCTTGTTTATTGGGAATCTTTCCAGCTACCTTTACTTCTCCATCAATCACCAAAGCAGGTGTCATCATTACGCTATATTTGATAATCTCATCTAATTTTTCTACTTTATTGATTTCTACATCAATTCCCAATTCTTCAACTGCTAGCTGGACATTTTGAGTTGTTTTTTTACATTTTGGACATCCTGTACCTAAAATTTCTATTTTCATTATTATCACCTCTTTGCATTTTATTTTAAAAAAGATGGCCAAAAGTTATTCCACTAAAGGTAGCCATAATTATTACTAAGGAAATAAACACCAAGGTTTTTTTAGTTCCTATAATACTTCGAATAACCAGCATATTGGGTAGACTTAAGGCAGGCCCAGCTAAAAGTAATGCCAGAGCCGGTCCCTGTCCCATTCCAGAGCCAATAAGTCCCTGTAAAATAGGTATTTCAGTAAGGGTGGCGAAATACATTAAAGCTCCCACTACTGAGGCAAATAAATTTGACCATAAGCTATTTCCCCCGACCAAATTTTCAATCCAGGTTTTTGGGATCAAAGCTTCACTCCCCGGTCTACCTAATAAAAGTCCTGCTATCAAAACTCCTCCTAATAAGAGCGGCAATATTTGTTCCATAAATCTCCAGCTGGAATCTATCCAATTAATAAGCTCTTCCCTTTTAAACCACTTCCAAATTATCCAGAATAGAATAATTGCTAAGATCAAAGTAATAACCCACTTAAAATCATAAATTGTTTGCCAGATTTTTAATGACTCATCTTTTCCCCAATTTGCAAAAATTAATATTCCGATTATGGTAGCGAGATAAAAGGTGGTTTGCCACAAAGGTCGATCCTCTTGTTCTACTTTTCTCTGATTCAAATTATCCTTAATATATAACCGATCCTCCCTTTTTTCATCTTGAATAAAAATAAAATGCATAGATAATCCAATTATTATAGAAAAAATAATTGCGCCAATAACCCGGGCTAAACCTAATTCCAATCCCAAAACACGGACGGTTAAAATAATGGCTAATACATTAATAGCTGGTCCGGAATAAAGAAAAGTAGTGGCTGGACCTATTCCCGCACCCCGCTTATAGATTCCAGCAAAAAGAGGTAAAACTGTGCAGGAACAGACTGCTAAGATAGTTCCAGAAACAGAAGCAATAGTATAGCTTAATATTTTATTTGCTTCTGTTCCAAGGTATTTTATTATATTTTCTTGACTTATAAAATTAGCAATTGCCCCGGCTATAAAGAAGGCAGGAATCAAACACAAAAGAACATGTTGACGAGCATAATCCTGAGCCATTAATAAAGATTCTAATACTGGCTTTGGCATTTTATAATTGCTAAAGGGTATAAAATAAAAAAAAGTAAAGATTCCAGTTATAATAAATATCTTTGATTTTTGTTTCATCTCTTTTTTTACCCTCTAGCTGTAATTTTTATATATAATATTTTTGCTTTTCATAAAAAAGAATTATCTTCTCTACCAGAGAAAGAGTAAAAATAAATAAATATAGGTTTAGAATAAATTATTTAATCATTAGTAATCCTATTAAGGTAATTTTTTAGTGTTTTTGAATAATCCTACAATTTTTTCTAAAACCTAATGTTATAATACTTGAAAGAGCTTGTTGTTCCTCTTGGGATAATTTTAATTGAGCTTTTATATTTTGGATTAATATATTATCCATAATTTTGGGATTAACACTATAAATAATCCATTTACCTCTTCTTTTGCCGTTAACCAGATTGGCTTCTTTTAAAATTTTTAGTTGGTGGGAGATCCTTGATTGTTCCATCTTTAGTAATTCTGTTAGTTCACAAACACACAGCTCTCCTTGGAGTAGATATAAAAAGATATTTAATCTCATTTCGTCAGAAAGGGCTTTGAATATTTTTAATATTTTCTCTTTTGGAAGACTCATTTTGAATACCTCCCCAAAAATGTATGAAGATATTATCATATATTCATATTTATGTCAACAGAAAAAGAAAAGATATTTTAATAATTAAGAAGAAATTTTGAGTTAAGAACAAGATTAATTAAGATAGAAAAATTAAAACTTTACTTCATTAATTTATTTATTGTAAAATTAAGATGAAATCTTATTTTTATATAGAAAGGGGGAAATTATGTCCAAGCCAAAGATAGGTTTTATTGGTGTAGGTATTATGGGTTTCCCGATGGCAAAAAATTTACTCAAGGCAGGTTATTCCCTTATAGCTTTTGACTTGAATCAAAAAGCTCTGAATGAGATCACCCAGGAAGGAGCCAAACAAGCAGAATCCTGTGCCCAGGTTACTACCCATAGTGATGTTATTATCGCTATGCTTCCTAATTCTCCTGATGTCCAGCAAGCTGTCTTGGGAGAAAAGGGTATTTTAGAAGGAGCCAGTGAAGGTCAAATCCTTATCGATATGAGTTCTATTGCCCCCCTGGTTTCTCAATCCCTCGGCAAGGAATTAGCTAAGAAGGGGGTAGATATGCTAGATGCCCCGGTTAGTGGTGGTCAGGAAAAAGCCCAATCAGGTACACTAGCTATTATGGTAGGAGGGAAAGAAGAGATCTTCAATTACTGTAAACCCATCTTGGAGGTAATGGGAAAACCAGTGCTGGTTGGTCCTTTAGGTGCTGGAGGAATTACCAAACTGGTTAATCAATCAATTGTGGCAGTGAATATTGCCGTGGTTGCTGAGGCACTCCTTTTGGGTAAAAAGGCAGGCATTGATCCGGAGAAAATCTTTGAAGCCATTAAAGGTGGATTAGCTGGCAGTCAATGTCTTACCGATAAAGCCCCTCGTATGTTTAAAGGGAATTATGAACCTGGTTTCCGAATTAAACTACACGTGAAGGATTTAACTAATGTTCTGCAAACCAGTCAAGCCCTCCATACTGCCATGCCCCTTACTGCTCAGGTAATGGAGATGATGCAGGTCTTGGTGGCTGAGGGACATACTGAGGTAGATCATGCCGGGTTAGCTTTATTTTATGAGAAGATGAACGGTATTTCTCTATTACAATAGACACAAAAGGAGTAAAATAACTTATTTTTAAATCCTAAATTTATTTTATTTATAATATATATTTAAGTTAAATGAATCCTTTACTAGTAATCAGGCTCTTTAGATAAAAAAGGATTTTGTTGATTTTTGTAGTATTAATAAATTAATAGGGTAAAATAAATCAATTTACTTACTAACTTGATTTATATTTTTATTTTAAATAAAATAATTGTGCAAAAAGGTAAAAATATAATGATAAAAGAAGAAGTATCAGGGATTACAATAGAATGTGTTAAAGGAAATATCGCTCACCAGCCGGATATGGTCGCTATTGTTAATGCTGCTAATGCTATGCTCAGGAGGGGCGGTGGTGTAGCGGGAGCTATTCATCGAGTTGCTGGCCCTGGCTTAGAAGAAGAGTGTAGCCATTTTGCTCCCCTTAAGCCCGGAGAAGCGGTAATTACCGGAGGACATAGACTTCCTAATTCGTATGTGATTCATTGTTTAGGCCCAGTATTTGGGGTAGATAAACCAGAAGAAAAACTTTTAGCGGATTGCTATCGTAATGCTCTAAAACTAGCAGAAGAATATAAAATAGAATCAATTGCCTTCCCAGCTATTTCTACTGGAGTTTTTGGTTATCCTATACGACAAGCCGCTGAAGTAGCCTTCCGGGCTATTAAAGAAAAAGTTTCCGAGCTAAAAAAGGTTAAATTAATCAGATTTGTACTTTTTAGCAACGAAGATCTAGGTATACACGAAAAAGTATTTTATCAGGTATTTAAAGAGGGCAGAAAATAATTTTACCAACCAAGGTTTAAACTGTTGATAGTTAAATTAATTAGGTAAAGAAAAACTTGGATCAAGAAAGTAAAGGGGGAATATAGAATGAAAAAGGAAAGAAGATTGAAGGAACTATCCTTAGTGATATTAATTTTGCTGGTAGTATCTGGAATGGGATTTACTCAAGAATTACCTCGGGTGGCAGTTATCGGATTTGATTCTACTGCTCCCGGTTATGTCTGGCGAATTGATTCAGAATTATCAAAAGCAGCTACAGATTTAATGGTGAATGCCCTGATTAATACCGAAAGTTTTAGGGTATTTGAGAGGAATAAGCTGGATGCTATCCTGGAAGAACAGGATTTTCAAGTTTATTCAGGAAAGGTTGATCCTTCTACTGCGGTAAAAATTGGAAAGATGCTGGGTGTAGATATTATCATTACCGGAAGTATCACTAATATAATTTACAAGAAATCAGGTGGAGCCACTTTAGGTCCGGTTACTCTCAAAAAATCCTCTGCTTCAGTAACTATGATGGTAAGAGGAATAAATGTAACTACTGGAGAGATTATGTTTTCGGAAGTAAAAAAGGGTACCACCTCTAAATCTGGTTTGGCTATTCGTATTCCTGTGGCAGGAGGTTTGGGATTATCTTCAGAAACAGTAGCGGATATCTTTTCTGCTATTGATGATGTCTGTCAGCAGATTGCCGAAGAAATAGCAGAAAAACTGAAAAGTCAGAGTATAGTAGTTCATTCTTTACCTCAGGAAGGGTATGTGGTAAAGGTTGAAGCGACTTCTAGTGGTGGAATTACCCGGGTATATATCAATCTGGGAGAAGATTCAGGAATTAAAGAGGGAGATAGAATAAGAATTTTTCAAGAGGGAGAGATCATTTTAGATCCCAAAACTGGCGAAGTATTAGATAAAGAATTAGTTTTGATTGCCGAAGCAAGAATAATTGAAGTGAAAGAAAAGCTTTCTGTTGCTTTAGTTACTACCAGATTTTCCAGTACAGAAATAATACCTACTGATGTTGTACAGACTATTTATTAGCTCGCAATACGGAGGTTAAATAAAAATATGGAGCTTAAAGATATTGTGTTGATAAAGAAAAGAAAAGGGTATTTAGTTTTTTTATGCTTAATCTTAATTGTTCTTATGAGCTGGTCATTTATTTCTTCTAGTCAGGAGCAACTTTCTGCTTCCATTAATATTGAAGGTATTTGGGAAGGTAAACTGATAGTTCCTGGAGGAGAACTTAAAATTGTTTTTAATATTTCTTCTGAGAATGATATTCTAACTGCTACTATGGATAGCCCCAACCAAGGAGTGACTGGAATTCCAGTAGAAAAAGTTAATTTTAGTAATCACAAAGTAGTTTTAGAGGTAAAATTGATTTTGGGAGTGTTTGAAGGAGAGTTAAATAAAGATTCAATGCAAATAGAAGGAGAATGGAGACAGGGTGGATCTTCTTTCCCGTTATTTTTAAAAAAAGTGGAAAAGAAAGTAGAAATAGTAAGACCACAAGAACCTACACCTCCTTTCCCTTATCAAGTAGAAGAGGTATTTTTTGAAAATCATCAAGCCAAGATTAAACTGGCTGGTACCCTGACCTTACCTGAGGGTAAAGGTCCATTTCCTGCAGTAGTGTTAATCAGTGGTTCAGGCCCTCAGGATAGAGATGAAACAGTTTTTGGTCATCGCCCCTTTTTGGTATTAGCTGATTATCTTACTCGTCTGGGGATAGCGGTTTTGCGTTTTGATGATCGAGGTGTAGGTAAGTCTCAGGGTGATTTTTCTACTGCTACCAGTAAAGATTTTTCATCCGATGTTCTGACTGGAATAGAATTTCTTAAACAAAGAGAGGAGATCAATAACCATCAGATTGGTCTTATCGGCCATAGTGAAGGTGGTATTATTGCTCCCATGGTAGCTGTTCAATCAGCAGATGTAGCTTTTATTGTTTTAATGGCGGGGACTGGATTAACCGGGGAAGAGATAATCTATTTACAGCAGACTTTGATTTCCAGGGCAGAAGGGGTTAGTGAAGAGAAGATTAAAAGAGATCGCCAATATAATGAGAAAATATTCTCAGTGATAAAAAGTGAACAGGATAACAAAATAAAAGAAGAAAAAATTCTTCAGATAATGACTGATTACTGGGAGGATTTAAGTGCTGAAGAAAAGACTAAATTTGGTGATTTAGAAGTATATTCAAAAAGTCAAGTGGGAAGTTTTCTTTCTCCCTGGTTACGTTTTTTTCTTATTTATGATCCTAAACCAACCTTAAACCAGGTAAAGTGTCCAGTATTAGCTATTAATGGAGAGCTAGATTTACAGGTCCCACCTAAAGAGAATCTTAGTGCGATTGAAGAAGCACTAAAAAAAGGCCAAAATAAAAACTATACTATCCAGGAATTACCAAATCTTAATCATCTTTTTCAGACCGCTCAAACCGGTTCTCCTAGCGAATACGGAAAGATCGAAGAAACTATTTCTCCCCTTGCTTTAAAAACAATAGGTGATTGGATTTTAAAAATTTTAGGGTTAAGTAACTAATAATTAAACTAATACCATCAGACCTCAGAAGAATAAATATTGATTATTTTTATTCAGGGGGTAATTTTAAAGATGGATAAACATAATCTACAAGAAAAAAGTCGAGATACTTTGGTTAATACTAGAAGGATTATCTTCATAGCTATTCTGATAATTCTATTGTTAGTAATGGCCAGTATTCTTCTTTTAATTTGGTGGCCTAGTAAGGCTACCTGGGTAGAAATAACTAATTCCTGGGTATCATTGATTATGGTCTATTTAGTGCTGATTTTATTTTTGTTTGCCCGCCCTATTTATAATTTCTATAATGAGGTTTTTGATTTTATAACTAAACCAGGGGAAAGCAGAGATAAACAAGCCAAACAACAAGAATTGTTTTTCCCTATCCCTCCTGATGAATTTCAGGAATTATTTACTGGTAAGGAAAGGGAAGATGATAAAGAAGAAGATGTTCTAAAGAAGGAGACTTTGGATACCGTTTTATCCAATTTAGAGAATCCAGAATTTGTGGAGAAGATTAAAAAAATTAAAAGTGAAAGTCTAAGCTGGCGTTTTCTTTTTGCTGATACTGCCCTAACCTTTAATGCTAAATATGTTTTATTCTGGTTTTTTAAGGTTAAATCAGCTAAATTAGAGGATTTTGAAAAATTATGGCAGTCTAAAATAGAAGAAGAGCAGGAAAGAAGAATCATCTTAGGGGCTCTTCAATTTCTGGGCTTTATTCGCATAGAAGATGATAATTTAATTATTACAGATTTAGGTTCATCATATATAAATTATCTTAAGGAAATAGATAAACATCCTGGTGAAAAAATTATTAATTAAAGGAGGTGTTTTAGTGAAGGTTTCATTAGGAATAATTACCAAAGATTTTAATTCTTTAGAACCTCTCAATGAATTTTTAGAGAATGCATCAAAATTTAAACATAAGATTTATAGTGTAATAATCGTCTATTCTCATAGTTGTGATTTTAATTTAATAGACTATTTGAAGAGAATAGTCAAAGTTTTTTCTTTAAAAATAAATCATACTCCGTCAATAATAGAACAGCTAAGAAAGATAGAAGTATCTTCAGAAAGTATAAAGATTTTATATAATTGTCCTTCTTTAGAGAAGTATGGAATTGTTCCTTATGGACAATATAGAAATTATGCGGTAATCCAGGCTTTGTTAAGTGGTTCAGAGGTATTAATATTTGTGGATACCGATGTATACCCCAGAGTATTAGTGAAAGAAAATAATCAAGTAGTAGAGAAAGAGATAGATTTTTTGGGAAGACATTTAGAATATTTACAAAAAGAAGAAGTGATTATTACCACTAGTGACTATTCTGGATATTACATTATTCCTCCTATGCAATTTACTGGAATGAAAGAATTATTTTTTGGTTTGCAGAAAGAAGAAGCCTACGAGTTTTTAATAAATTCCCAAAAACACCATTGTTTAAGTTTAGACCATTACAAAAAACGGAAAGTATTTGAAACAGATAAAATATTGGGAGGAAATGTGGCCATCAAGCTCAATGCTTTTAAAGAATTACCTCCTTTTTTTTCTACTCTATATGAGATAAATGGTGAGTATATTTTATCCAGGGGAGAAGATACACTCCTAGGAATTAAATTAAGAGAAATTGATAAAAAATGCATAGATATAGATACCAGAATATTTCATAATACTTTTGGGAATTTCCCTGAAATTCCAGATATAAGAAACGATAATAATATTAGGGATAGATTTTATTATGCTTGTTTGGGATGGATTGGAAGAAACCCTTTTCTAAATTGGTTAAAAAGAGAAGACTTAAAAGAGATAAAATATTATCAAAAAGAGAATTTGATTATTGGTTCTAAGGCGATTGCTTCTTACCTTAATGATGAAAGATTTTTGATCTTTCCTAGTGCCCTAGAGATATCTTACTATCGACTAAGAGAGGTAATTAGAGAATATAGAAAAACTTTAAAAGCCTGGAATGAGTTTATGGAAAAATGGCAAAGAGGAAGGGAGGGATAAAAAATGAAGATATTAATTATCAATCATTTCCCCCTGGAAGGTTCAGGTAGTGGAGTTTATACTAAGAATTTAGCTAAAGAATTAACCAAGAATGGGCATAAAATAAAATTAATTTTTCCTGAGAACCAAAGAGTATGCCCTGAGGTTTTTGCAGCTAGACCAATAATGTTTAAGGGTGAAAATAATAAAGATTTTGAAATTGATTTTAATTTCCCTTGTTTTACCAGCCATCCCAGGAGTAGTACTACTTTTTATCAATTAAATAAAACACAAATAAAAGAGTATATTGATATAATGGTTAAAGTGACCCAAGAAGAAGTAAATGAGTTTAAACCAGATATCATTCATGCCCAACATCTTTGGATTACTCCTTATGCTGCCTATAAAGCCGGGGTTCCCTATGTGGTGACTGCACACGGAACAGATTTAAAAGGATTCAAGCAAGATAAAAGATATCATCCTTATGCCTTAAAGGGCGCCCAAAATGCTTACAAGGTTATTACTATATCTAAACAAGTAGATCAAGAAACCAAAGAACTTTATAAACTTGAGGATAAAAAAAGAAAAATTATTTATAATGGTTATGATCCTTTACTTTTTCGAGTGAAGGATATCTCTAGAAAAGAAGTTTTAGAAAGATTTAGCATAGGTGAAATACCAGATTTTCTGGTATTTTTTGCTGGGAAGTTAGCCCATTTCAAAGGAGTAGACATTTTATTAAAAGCTGCTAAAATATATGAAAATCAGATCAAAGAAAAGGTGATGACTTTAATTGCTGGAAATGGAGTGATGTATCAGGAACTAAAAGAACTTAGAGACTTTTTAAAGCTAAAGAGAACTTTTTTCCTGGGTCATGTGAATCAAGAGCAACTTGTAGATTTATATAATATTGCTGACGTAAGTACCGTACCTTCCAGGAACGAACCTTTTGGTCTGGTAGCGATAGAAGCATTGGCTTGTGGCACCCCAGTAGTAGCTACTAATCAAGGGGGATTGCCTGATTTTATTCATAAGGGAGTAGGCACTCTGGTAGAAGTAGAAGATGATATTTCCTTGGCAGAAGCCATCATTAATGAACTTACTAGACCTGACAAAAAAGACAGAAGAAAAAAAGCTAATGAGTATGCATTTAGAAATTTTTCCTGGGAAAATACCGTAAAAGAAGTTGAAAAAATATACCGAGAAGTAATTGATTAACGTTATAGGTTCTTAAAATTTTTAAGGGATTATCCAGAAGTTTTATTTAAAAACAAAGTAAAAAAAAATTAAATAAAATATAACAAAGAGACTTAAAGGGAACTAATTTTCCCTAAAGTTTTATTTATTAAGGTGAGGGATATAAATTATGCGTACTGTAGTAGTTATACCTACCTATTGGGGAAGGAAAAGAGAGAATTTTTTTCAAGAAGGGGATATAGTTTATGACCACCCTACCCCGATAGATATGGATGGAACTTTAAGCAGAATGTTAGAAAGTATGAAAATATTAAATAAAAAGGATTTTAAATTGGTTATCTTGGTTTGCCCTACTACTAAAGAGATAGAAAGGCAAGCAGAGGCGAAAGTAAAAAAGATAGTTAGAGAAGTAAATTTGGACGTAGAGACCTATGTATTTACCAAAAAGATTTTAAGAAAAATTAAAAAATTTGGAAGAAAAACTGCTCTAAAAGAAAACATACTTTCTTTATTAAATTTAGAAGGATATGCCAATGTCAGAAATATGTGTTTGTTGGCTTCTCAAATACTTAATGCGGATATCAGTATTTTTCTTGATGATGATGAAGTTATTGAAAATCCTGATTTTATAGACATAGCTCAAGAGTTTATTGGGAAAAGGGTATATGGAGAAACTGTCTATGCAGTGGCTGGTTATTATTTAAATAAATATGGTAATTATTATGATGATGTGAGCATGGAGCCTTGGATGACTTATTGGAATAGGTTTGGTAGTAAATCTAAAGCCTTTGATAAGATAATAGGATGTGAACCTAGACTTAAACATACCCCTTTTGCTTTTGGTGGAGCAATGATAATTCATAAAAATCTCTACCAAATAGTCCCCTTTGACCCTTATGTAGCCAGAGGAGAAGACATTGATTATCTGATAAACGCAAAAATGTTTGGTTTTAATTTCTTTTTAGATAATAAATTAAATGTGAAACATTTACCTCCACCCAAAACTCATCCAGTATGGAAGAGAACTCGAGAAGACATCTATCGTTTTGTTTATGAAAGGGCAAAAATTAATTCTCAATATGAAGTAAGCAATATGCGGATGGTTTCAGCAAAAGATTTTTACCCTTATCCCGGAGAATTTTTAACTAATGAATTAGAAGACAAGGTTTTTAAAACTAATTTGTTACTTGCTTTGGAATATTTATCTAAGGGGAATGTAGAAGCCTGTCAAGAATCAATAAAAAATATCTATTTAAGTGTTTATGAAGCTATCCCCAAAAAAGATCCTTTTACAGCCTATAGAAGAATCCAGAAGGATTGGGAAAAATTAATAGATTTTACTCTCGAACATAAGGGAGAGTTAAGAAAGATAGTGGAAGATGCAAATTTATTTAAGATGGATCTATCTTTTGATGAAAAACATTATGAGAAAATTGACCTAAATGAGAAAAAAGAAATTCTAAAGAGAATGAAGGAATTTAAAGATTTTAATGATGCTGAATTAGAAAAAATTGTTCAGATGTCCAGCATTAAAGCTTATAAACAAGATGAATATATTTTTAAAGAAGGGGAAGAAGATTCATCTTTTTATATAGTAATCAGGGGTCGCCTTCGTATTGTAAAATATAATGAAAGAAACGAAGAAATTGTTTTGGCTGATCTATGTAGCGGAGGTTTTTTAGGTGAAACAGCTATTGTTAATGAGAGGCATCAAGTTAATGCTATTGCCAGCGAATTTGTTGAATTGCTTTTTATAGAACAGAAAGATCTTGACCTGTTAATTAAGGAAGATGCAAATTTAGGGAATAAGTTATTATTTATTTTTTTAGAAAAATTATCTAAAAAATTAGATAAAACCAACCGATTATTTCAAAAGAATTATATATTAGGCAGTTCTTCACTTTCTGATATGGGTTAATACTTATCCTTCCTCAGGGATAAAGGGAGAAACAGAGGTCTGAATAGAATCCCTAAATTCATGAATAACCTTTTTCCCCCATCCTCCTTGAAAGTAGAAGTAAAGAGCTATCAGTGCCGAGATAATATTACTTAAAGTCATTCCCCACCATATACCGGTAGAACCAAATTGAATACCAAGGAAATAAGCAAGGGGGATTCTGAATCCCCAGAGCCTTACTAAATCTACTATCATAGGTTGAATATTATGCCCAGACCCTCTAAATAAAGCCATAATTGCTCCGATTAAACCAAAAAAAGGTATGCCCAAAGTGAAGATGGCAAGAAGATGAATTCCTTCATTAATAATATCAGCTCTCCCAGGAATAAATAATCTAAATAGCCAGATTCTTGAGGTGAAAACCAGAGCAGCTTCTAATAAGGTGATAAGAGTTACCATCTGTAGAGATTTTTTGGCGATTTCATCTACTCTTTTGATCAGATTTGCCCCTAAATTCTGACCGATCAAAGTTATAATTCCCGTCCCTAAGCTATCAACTACAATAAAGATAATATTGATTAATTTATCTCCTATCCCATAGGCAGCAATAACTGTCTCTGGATTATTTACTCTGCCAATAATAGCCATCACTACTACGAATCCAAACGCGGTAGTCGAATGTCCTATCGCGGCTGGTAGACCTATTCGAAAAATTCTTTTTAACCATTTCCAAATAGGAATTAAATCGTTTATAGCGATCTTAATCCCTTTTGTTCCCTTAAAAAGAAAATATAGAGATATAAAAGAAGCTACCCCTGGCAGGTAATGGTAGCCAGTGCTACTCCTAGCACTCCTAAATGGGTAAAATGCCACCAACCAAAGATTAAAAAGGGATCAAGTATTATATTTAAAGTAACCGTGAAAAGATTTATATACATTTGAGTAAGGGTATCACCTTTGGCAGAAAGTATACTTTGAAAGGCAAAGCTAATAAACATAAAGGGAATTCCCCAGAAAATAATCCGCATATAAGTTATTGCTGTACTGGTAACCGTAGTAGATTTAGTGATAAAGGAGACCAGATGAGGGGTGGATATAAATCCCAAAATAGCAACTATTAATCCAAATATTACAGATAGAGATATCATCTGACTGGCTACTATGTTGGCATTTTTCTTTTCTCCTGCCCCAGTATATTGAGAAACTAGAGCTACACCAGCTATTCCAAATCCGAAGGAAAGAGCAATGAGAAACCAAATTACTGGCCAGGAAATTTGCAAACCGGCTACTGCTTCTCCGCTTTCTGCAGGAGGAAGATGTCCCAACCAAAAGGTATCAGCAAGATGGTATAAAGTATGTAATAGTTGAGAAATCATCACCGGAAAGCTTAATAAAAACATAACTTTTAGGGGATTGCCGGTTAAGATCTCTTCACGGGTAACTTTTCTCATTCTCTCTCCTTCTTGAATATTTGCACTTTATAATATAACAATTTTTCCTCTATTATACAATTTCTATCTCGATATGTTCTCCTTTTTCTTCTTCCACCACATCTACAATTTTACCGGTAAATTCCGGGTCATTTATCGCTTTGTTAAGTTCATCCATATCGATTGGTATCTCTTTACCTTCTACATTGATTGTATTCTTGCCCAACTTGCTAGCGAGATTTATTCCCCAATTGACTAAGCTGAAAGGAATGGTGACATTTACCTGAGGTTTGTCTCCTTTGGTGACACGGATTTTTAAGAATCTCTTTTTCTTTGTAGAGAGAGGAGCGGTCTCCTCTTTTTCCTTCAGTCCCTCACTTTCACTAAATAATCCCAGGGTAATTAGCAATTTATCCAAACGATTTTTTACAGTAGGGTAGGAGATACTCATCCTTTCCTGAACCTCTTTAATGTTTCCTCTGGAGCGAAGAAAAGTAAGTAAAAATTTACTATCTTCATCGGAGAGAGATAGAAGTTTGTTTATAGGGAATTCTCCTTGAATTGTAGTGCTGCATTTAGGACATCTTAATTCTGTAATTTCCAACATAGAGTTACAGGCCGGGCAAAGAGTCGGGATTTTCTTCATTATTCACCTCCATATTAATAATATTAATATATATGTTAAATAATGTCAAGTAAAATATTAATAAAGTTATAAAAAATATTATAATTTTGATATTTATAATGAATTTATTATCCCTACACCAAACACGAATAGTTTTATTGCAATTAAGTATTTATTTACGTAGAATAAATACATTAACCGGAGAAAAAATAATTTTTTTACTTTAAAGCCTGAGGGAGATACAATTTGAAAATAACTGTTTCTCAAGAGAATTTAAATACCATATTTGGAATATTGGCTATATTATTTTGGGGAACTACTATCGCCTTTTCGCGAAGCTTAACAGAACAGTTAGGGCCTTTAACCGCTGCTTCCTGGATATTTTTACTGAGTGGTATCTGGAGTTGTATTTACCTGATTAGCAAACCGGGAGGAATTAAAAAAACCTTCCAGCTCCCAATTTTATATTTAATCGGTTGTGGAGCTTTATTCGTTTTTTATATGGTCTGTCTTTATTTGGCGGTGGGATTAGCTTTTAGCCGTGAACAGGTAATTGAGGTAAGCATTATTAATTATCTCTGGCCCGGATTGACACTGGTCTTTTCCCTTCCTATTTTACGCAAGAAGGCGAAAATAACTTTAATTCCCGGGGTAGTTCTGGCTTTTAGCGGTTTTTATCTGGCTACAGTGGAAAGTGGAATGTTTTCCTGGGAGGTATTCAAAGGGAATTTTCAAGTAAATTATTTTCCTTACTTGTTAGCTTTTATGGCTGCCATTTCCTGGGGGCTCTATTCTATTTTAGTTCGCCGTTGGGCTGGTCATACTGAAGGTGGAGCAGTCCCCCTCTTTCTTTTGGGTACTGGGCTAGTCTTAATCGCAATAAGGTTTATGTTTCCCGAAGAATCTTACTGGACGCCACGGGTAGTACTGGAGCTTTTATATATGTCTGTCTTCCCCACCTTTTTAGCTTATACTTTCTGGGATAGAGCTATGCGAAAAGGCAATATTATCTTAGTTGCTTCTTTTTCTTATTTTACTCCACTTCTTTCTGTTCTTATTACATCTTTTTATCTTCAGGTAAAGATACAGGCCAATATCTGGATAGCTTGCTTATTAGTTATTGCTGGGGCTTTGCTCTCTAAAATTTCTATTATTGATAAAGCCAAAAAAGAATCTCCTTTTAAATAAAATTAAAATTAATTAAATTAACTCTCCCATCCATATCGTTTTTTTGGTTATTTTTTCTGAAAAAAAGAAGGATTTTTGAAATAAATGTAGTAATGTTACTAATACTAATAGAGGATAATTTAAAAATAAAAATCCAAATTCTTCATTATAACAAATAATTTCCACTAAAAATAAGAAGGAAATATTTTTGGATTGCAAAAAAGGAGGTGAGATAAAGGGAAAGGTTATCGGAAAATATTTATTTAAATATTTTATATTTTCAAATCTTTCTAAGGAGGTGATCTTTGGGTTTGAATATGTAAATATATAAACGAAATAGACAATTTTCCGAACCAGATAGTCTGTGATTTTAAATTATGGCCCCTGGTCGATAGGGTATGACGGGAAACGGTTATGCCTCCCATTAAGGAAAGGGAAATTTAATGTAAGGTTAAATTTATCATTTTTTGAGAGGAGGTATTTAATGAAAGTATTAATTTTAGACCCATTAAAGTGTACCGGGTGTCAAGCCTGCGAATATGCCTGTTCTTTCCAACATACCGGTGTTTTCAATCCCTTAGATTCAAGAATAGAAGTAAGTGCTTTTTTTGAAGATTTAAGTTTTGTTCCTACTTTATGTCTACAATGTGAAAAAGCCTACTGTGTAGAAGTATGTCCCACCTCAGCTCTTACCAAAAATGACCAGACAGGGGTAGTGGATTTTGATAAAGATAAATGTATTGGATGTAAACAGTGTATTATCGCCTGTCCCTGGGGTTCAATAAAACTCAATTGTGTCGGGAAAGAGATAATCAAGTGCGACAATTGTGAAGGAGACCCGGCTTGCGTAAAAGTATGTAGTGCGAAAGCTCTTACTTTTGAAGAGGTTGAGGATGTTGTTCTTGCCAAACAAAAGGGGACAGCTGCTCGTCTAAAAGAGATCGGGAAAGATTTGGCCAAGGGGGTGAGCTCATAATGATTAAGGGAGGATTTCAAGGCAAAATTTTAAGAGTAAATCTTACCAGCGGAAAAATAATGGCAGAGGACTTAAATGAAGATTGGGCTAAAAAATTTGTAGGAGGAAGAGGATACGGAACTAAAATTATGTATGAAGAAGTTGATCCTAAAGTGGACCCTCTTTCCGAAAAAAACAAAGTGATTATTGCTACGGGACCGCTGGGAGGGACCTTAGCCCCATCTTCTGGGAGAACTATGGTTGTCACCAAAGGGCCTCTTACCGGGACAATTGCTTGTTCCAACGCTGGTGGTTATTTTGGCCCGGCTTTAAAACATGCAGGTTTTGATATGGTTGTAATTGAAGGGAAAGCTAAGGAACCAGTTTATCTATGGATATATAAAGGTGAAGCGGAACTTAGGTGTGCAAAAGACATCTGGGGAAAAACATCAGATGAAGCGGACAAAATATTAAGAGATAAAACTCATCCCAAAGCTGAAACTATGGAGATAGGCCCGGCTGGAGAAAAGCAATCTCTTGTCGCTAATGTAATGTTTAACGGTCATAGAGCAGCCGGGAGAACCGGAGTTGGTGCAGTCTTGGGAAGCAAAAACTTTAAAGGAATAGCTGTAAGAGGTAATTTGGGAGTAAAGGTAGCTGAGCCAGAGAAATTTATGGAAGCGGTTTATAAAACCAGAGAAATATTAAGTAAAGATGCCTTCTCTGGTGGTGGTGCAGCAATGTTAGGAACAGCAATGTTGGTAAATGTTATAAATGGTGTCGGAGCCTTTCCTACCAAGAATGCTCAAGATGCATATTTCCCTGAAGCAGAGAAGATTAGCGGGGAAACTTTAAGGGAGAGAAACTTGATAAGGAATGAAGGTTGTGCCGTATGTCCTATCGGATGTGGCAGAGTTACTGAGATTAAAGAGGGTAAATATAAAGGAGCTCATGGCGGAGGACCTGAATATGAATCAGTCTGGGCTTTAGGGGCAATGTGTGGTGTATCAGACCTTGATGCAGTAGTTATGGCCAATTACCTTTGTGATAAATATGGGATGGATACTATTTCAGCCGGTTCCACTGTAGCCTGTGGTATGGAACTTTATGAAGAAGGATATATACCTAAAGAAGATTCTCCCTTACCTTTAACTTTTGGCTCAGGAGAAGCTTTGGTAGAAGCAATAAAACTAATGGGCGAACAGAAGGGAAAATTAGGTAAGCTTTTAGCCCAGGGTTCGTATAGATTAGGGGAACATTATGGGCATCCCGAACTTTCGATGAGTGTTAAAAAACAAGAATTCCCTGCTTATGACCCGAGAGGGGTAAAAGGAATAGGTTTGGAATATGCTACCAGTAACCGGGGAGCCTGTCATGTAAGAGGATATACTATTGCTCCTGAAGTTCTAACTGGAGCGGCTGATCGGTTGAAATATGAAGGCAAGGGTGAGTTAGTAAAAACTTTTCAAGATTTAACTTCTGCCTTGGATTCAACCAGTATATGTCTATTTACTACCTTCGGTTTAGGAGGGGAGGATATCGCTTTACTCCTATCTACCGCTACCGGTTTTAAAGTGGACATAAATGAATTTATGAAGATTGGAGAGAGAATCTGGAATTTAGAGAGGCTATTTAATATTAAGGCTGGATTTAGCAGAAAAGATGATAATCTTCCGATGAGAATTTTAAAAGAACCTATAAAAACCGGTCCCTCTAAAGGAGAAATAGAGGAATTAGACAAAATGCTTGATGATTACTATAAGGTAAGAGGTTGGGATAAGAACGGTATTCCTACTAATGAAAAACTAAAAGCACTGGGGCTTTTGGATTAAGATGAAATACTTAATTATTGGAGCAAGTGCGGCGGGGTTATCCGCCGCACTAAAAATAAGAGAACTTGATATAGATGGAGAAATAACTGTCTTATCAGAAGAGAAATCTCTGCCTTATAGTAAGATGTCTCTTCCATATCTGTTATCAGGCGAATGCAGTAAAGAAGAAGATTTATATATAAGAATACCGGAAGGCGTAAAATTATTGTTAGATAAAAAAGTGGTGTCTTTGAAAGAGGGAAGGAAAGTAGTAGAAACAGAGACAGGAGAAGAATTTTCCTATGATAAGTTACTTATTGCTACCGGTGCTCATCCCTATCTTCCTGAGGTAGAAAAGAAAGGTTTCCCTCCCATGCTTTCAATAAGAAATTTAGAAGATATATCCCGACTTAAAGACAGTATTAAAAATTCGAAGGAAAAGAGAGTTATATTATCAGGAGCCGGCCTGGTTAATTGTGAGATAGCTGATGCTCTTTTAAAGATAGGGGTGCCTTCTGTTTTTGTAATTCGTTCGAACAGAATTTTATCTCAAATTTTAGACGAAGAAGGATCAAGAATAATAGAGGGCATAGCCAAAGAAGAAGGGGTAGGATTACTGACTGGCGAAAATATAAAAACAGTTGAAGAGAAAGATGGTATAACTTATGCTACCCTTGAGTCCGGAAAAGTTCTGAAAGGCAGTTGTGTAGTCTTTGGAAAAGGAGTAAGTCCTTCTGTTGATTTTCTAAAAGGCACCGGGATAAAAATAGGTCAAGGTATAAGAGTGGATAAATACTTGCAGACCTCGGTTGAAGATATTTATGCTGCTGGTGATGTTACCGAAAGTATAGATTTGGTTTATAATGATATCAGAATGCATGCCTTATGGACGGTAGCTGTAGAGCAAGGGAAGATTGCTGGTGCAAATATGGTCAGAGGTGGAATAGAATACTCAGGAGAAGTTTCAAGAAACATACTTACTATATTTGGGAAAATAGTTTTTACCGGAGGTATCAGCACAGAGGATAAATTTGAAGTTTATAAAGAACATCTTGCCAGAGAATACCGAAAAATATTAATTCATAATAACAAGCTGGTGGGTTTTGTATTTGTTGGAGCAGTAGATAGTCCAGGTGTATATCTTTTTATTATGAAAAATAGAATAAATATAGGGAATAATATAAACTTGCTTTTAAAGGGTGCTCTTTCGTATCCGGTAATTTATCCTTCTATAAGGAAAGTAGGCTTTTAAAAAATAAAAAAGTATTTAGAGAGAAGAACATAATAGACTTAAGGTGAATAAATGATTGTAAAGGTAAAAGCATTTGCCAATTTAAGAGAAGTTTTCGGAGGGGAGATAAAGATAAAGCTAAAAGGGGGAGCTATTTTAAAAGATCTCCTCTCCCCCGTTTTTTTGCCACCTGAGTCAGTAGAGGCAATAATAGATAGTGAATCAGGAGAGATTAAGCCCTCCATACTCATCTTGAAGAATGGGAGGAATATCAGGTTTTTAGGAGGCCTCCTTGCAAAATTGGAAGATGGTGATGAAGTGAGCATATTCCCTCCATTAGGTGGGGGATAATTTATATAAGTAATTAGACTAAAAGTGAGATAATTTTGAAAAAGAAACTTTAAGGAAAATATTATTTTTGTCATCCCGCACTTGATACGGAATCCATAAGTAGGAGCGTATTGCGGTGCGCCCCTACAATTACAATAACATATCTACTTTACTGCTTTTAAGTTCAGTAAATTAATTTTCCCATCTTTATAGCTATCTTTTAGAATTTTTAAAAAAGAATGATTTTTAGAATATTATGGCGTATAATTTAAATATAAGAGGGAAAATAAAAATTTAAGGAGTAGGTATGGAATTAAAAATATCTGAAGAATATAAAAAATTAATAGTTGATACAGGGAGAGAATTGTATAAGCAAAATTTGACTATTGGGAC
Organism: Candidatus Atribacteria bacterium UBA6251; assembly: GCA_002441285.1. Taxonomy (GTDB): domain Bacteria; phylum Atribacterota; class Phoenicimicrobiia; order Phoenicimicrobiales; family Phoenicimicrobiaceae; genus UBA6251. The sequence goes on from DJVR01000060.1 coordinate 19,756, forward strand.
CTGGGGGAATATTAGCTTTCTGGATTCAGATACCGATTTGGTTTATATCAAACCAAGCGGTATAGAGTATGAAGAGATCGAAACTAAAGATATAGTAGTATTAGACAAGAAAGGTAAAATCGTTGAAGGGACTAAAAAACCCTCTATTGAGACCTCTATGCATCTTGCTATATATAATGCCCGTGATGATGTGGGAGCAATAATTCATTATCATCCCATTTATTCAAGTGTATTGGCAGTAACAGGACTAATCCTCCCGGGAATCAGTGAGGATTTTGTGCAATTGGTGGGAAATAAGGTAGTATGTGCAAAATACGGATTACCTGGCTCAAAAGAATTAGCTAAAAATGCAGTAATTGCTTTGGGAGAAAGGAAGGCAGTTTTTCTTCTTAATCATGGTACTCTCTGTGTGGGTAGAGATATGAAAGAGGCGATGAGGGTCTGTTCTGTAGTAGAGAAAACAGCTCATATTTATATTTTAAGTAAAAGCTTGGGTGAGTGCAGAGTAATTCCAGGAGAAGATATAAAGGTTATACAGAATTTAGCGAAAGGCCATAATAATAATCAGAAAAGAAATTGAGGAAAAAATATCTTTGGCTCTAATTTATGGTTATTTTTTAAGGTAAAGTAATAAAATAAAGAAAAATATTATTAAAATATCGATTTAAAAAACAGTATTTATTGTATATTTAGTAATATGGGGGCTCTATGACCATTCGTAATAAAGTAATAGCTGCAATTGTTACCATCTTAATCATATTGATTATAATTTTAGGTAATGGTAAAACAAACTTGC
>DJVR01000066.1 GCA_002441285.1 Candidatus Atribacteria bacterium UBA6251
AGTTTGTTTTACCATTACCTAATTTTATTTGTTTAATGACTTAATTATTTTCTTTATTACTTCCAATTTCTTGATTTGCTTCTTCAAGAGAAGAATAGTTTAATTTATTAAACATATACTTATATCCTTCTAACGCTAGATTCCTCCCTTCTCTTTCAGCATTTGACACATCTTTGTAATAATATTCTATAGTTAAAGGCGGATAAGTTTCTAATTCACTTGTTAAGTATTTTTCAAAGTTAAGAAGACCCTCAATTTTATTACTTTTAAAGAGATTAGGATATTTCTCTATTAATTTATTTTGCCATTTGGTTTCAATTTCCATGATTTTTTGTATAAGTATTTTGTGTTCTTCGTCTAAAGATTTAGAATTATCTGGAGGACCCTCTATATCACATTGAGTTTTACTTCTTTCGTATCCCATTTTTACTTTTAAATTTACTTGTTTCATATCTTTAATATTAGAACTTTCATCCATTCTTAAATATTTTTCTTTCATTAAATTTCTTCCCTCTACAATCGCATCTTCTAATCCATCTAAATAAGACTTTAAAGTTTCGCGGGACAAGGGCTGGAAGAAACTTTCTCTTTCTAATTTAAATGTTTCCTCGTGTTCTTTGCATTTTTGCCCCTGGGTATCGGTATGGATTTCCCGAAACATCTTAAGTTCCAATTTTAATATTTTCTTAATTAGACTTTCTTTGCTTTGCAACATATATTTCACCTCCTCTCAAACTCTAAAAATGGGTACTCAATTATTCACAATTTTTGACATTAGACATATAACGCCTTTTTCTTAAGTAGTTTTCTCCTCAATATTTTTTGAATAATTTCCGGTAATTTTTCATAGTTCTCCAATATTACAATTCGGTTTTCCCCGTATTTTTCTTTTAATCTTCCTATTTTCTCTCCCTTGCCTATGGTTACCAGATCTATGTTTTTCTTCTCACAATAATCAATAGCATAGTTATAGCCAATCCCGACATTACATAAACCGTCACTCAAATGTAAAAGGAGATTCCTTTTGCCACCCTCAGTTAATTTAGCAGCTCCGAGGCAAGCTTCGCCGGAGGGAGTATTCCCCTGGGGAGAAATACTGAATATTTTATTATGGTGAAATAAACGGGTTAGAACACATATTTCGTTAATTTCGTTGTAGGCTAAAATCTCTAATTTATGATTATATGCCACTATTGCCTGAAAAATTGCTAAAAATGTCTTCTCGACTAAACTCCAATTGGTTATCATCGAACCGGAGGCATCAATTAACAAGGTAATTGACCACTTATCATCTTTTATAGTATCTTTTTGTTTAAAGGCAAGTCCGGTTGTGTAGGCTCTATATATCCTCGAAGAATCAATCTTACCATAAGGTAAACCTCGTGATATTCTTAGTGCATCTTCCCTATGCATCCTGAATATTTCCTTTAATTTTCCAACTATTAGTGGATCCGGATGGTACTTTGGTAAAATATTTGATTCTTCGATAATAGTCGAGTAAATTAATTTTTCGTTAACTCTTGAGTTCATCAATTCTAAAGCATCTTTAATTTGTAAGGTTAATTCCTGGGAGTTCTTTTCGATAGCACTATTAACCGCCTTTAATAATTTTGGGTCAAATGGTGCAAGATTAAGTCTATTCCCCAGGTTTTTTAAACTATCTCTCTCACCTTCTATTTTTTTTCGGCCTAATTGCTCCTCCCATTCAAAAAAGTACTTCTGTATTTTGGACCATAATTTATCATATAGTTTAGCCCGGGAATTTTCCGTGACAACTATAATCTCGTAAACATTTTCTAATAATATTTTTAAAGGTCCCCAATAGAGTTTATTAACCTCTTTAAAAATATTCTCTAAATTGTGTTTTATGATTATTGACTCAGCCGGCAGAACACCCTCAAGACCATCTAAATTCAGTGTATCTCTCTTTTTAAAATATTCTGAAACAGTTTTGATAATTTCTAAATCTGCATTTGCCAATATAATATCTAAGGCGATATCCTCCCATAAGTAGATCAATTTCTCTGCAGTAGGTATTTTAGCTCGGTAATCATAAAGCGAGGGATTGATATTTTCCTTAAACCATTTCCGATATAAACGTACATAATTACCTAACATGCCTTTAGTAATTGCGACTCCATCTACATGAATATCCTCCGCCACATTAAAGAACCTTCTTAGAAGCAGCCTATCTTTTATCCCGGTATTATATGTAATTAACTTTATTGCTGTTTGTTCGCTCTTTTCTTTCAGGTGAAGAGCATCGTGAATTACTAAACCGCTCAAAACATCCATTTTATAGAAAGGAACAGGATATACTCCTATGGCTAATTGAATGGGGATTTCAATTTTATGTTCTTTGGTAGCAAGGGGAATTTGCCCTACCCAATCTACCCTAACATCTAAACCCAAACAACCAACTATCTTTCTTAGAGCAATTAATACATTAGCTAATTCCACATATTCAATTGCAGACCGGTTAATTCGCCAAAAATAGGAATAACATTTATATTTTATTATCTCTCTTTCAATACTATTTACTAAATTTTTTTGTTTTTCTAAAATGCTTATTCCACATTTCCAACAGTGAAATTGTCGTACATCGGTAAGTGCTTCTTTAATCCATTCCTCTTTATCTTCTGCCTTAATCGTTCTAAGCAAATAAAACCAACGATCACAACCAAAATTAGATTCTTCTTTTTTTAAGAGCCAATAATCAACGGCATTATAAAATTTTTTAAAACTCCTATCTTCTACTCGGTATAATTCAACCATTCATATTGCCTCATACTTTTAAATATATCTAACGTAGTTCTGATTGTCTACTGTTTCCTCTTCACCCTCTCCTAAATGTAGGGAAATTAAAGCGGTTTCCAAAATACTTTTTTCTATTTGTATACTATAAACCAAGGCATCTCTAATATCAGCCCCTTCGGAAGCAAGTTCCGCTATCATCAAACTGTGTCTGGTGGAAATAGATAAGGGCATCTGGGCATTATTTCTGAGAAGATTTACAACATTTATAATTTTTTTTGCTATTTCCCTGGACACCCCTGTTTTTGAACATATTATTTCTTCTTCAATGTCAGCAGGGGGATAATCCACCTGAATTATATAAAATCTATCTCTTAGGGCAGCATCAATCATATCTATACCGGTAAATTCAGCACCTTCGTTTAAAGTTGCAAAAAATATTACTTCATCTGCTACCTTAACTAACCCTAATCCTTCTACCCATATAGATCTATCTTCTGATAACACTGAAAACAGATCATTTAAAGCTTTCGGATGCTCTGGCCGGTTAATTTCTTCTAAGTGAATAACACTCCTTGGTGTAGAGATTGCCTTAGGAAATAAAAATTCTTCAAAGAAAGTATTACCTTGTTTTAGTCCTTTTTCGCCAAAAAGTTGCCCTGGTTCAGATAATAATCCTATCTGAAAAGTCGACAAAGGTCTCTTGTAATAAGCAGCAAACTGTTTTACTAAACTTGACTTTCCACAACCTTGTTTCCCCACAATTAAAATATTAACTGGATGTCTTTTTGACAGTTTTTCAATTCGATTTAGATTTTTTATTATCCCCTGTGGCAAAAAATAATTAGGGTCTATTTCCGGTATCATTAAATTCGAATCTTTATTGCTTGACATTTTTTATACTTCTCCATTATGTTCTATTTTTATTTAACTATGCACTCCCTCTAATTTAGTTATTTTTTATATTTTGGTGGTTCAGTTTTATAAAGGTCATTACCCAGATAATCTATTACCACGATAGCCGGAAAATCTTCTACATAGTAATGATGGATAGCCTCTGCTCCTAAATCTTCATAGGCTACTACTTCCGAATTTTTGATACTGCGGGCAATTAGGGCGGCTGCTCCTCCTACTGCACCGAAATAGACAGCTTTATTTTTTTTCATACTCTCGATTACTTCTTTAGATCGAAGCCCTTTACCAATCATTCCTTTGAGTCCTCTATCTAATAAGGGAGGAGCATAGGGATCCATCCGATAGGAGGTGGTAGGACCGGCTGAACCACAAGGGTATCCTGGTTTGGCAGGGGCTGGACCTACATAGTAAATTACCTGACCTTGAATATCGATGGGTAGTTCTTTCCCTTGTTTGATCAGCTCGATCAATCTTTTATGTGCTGCATCTCTTCCGGTAAAGATATCGCCGGTGATGAGTACCGAATCTCCTGCTTTTAATTCCATAACCCTCTTATCGTCTAAGGGGGTGGTTATCTTTTTTACTTGAGTCATTTTTTTCATTCTCCTTCCTATAATATTCCTTCGGCATGGCGGGCGGCATGGCAGCAGACATTTACGGCGACTGGCATCCCGGCTATATGAGTAGGTAGATAATCTATGTTTACGGCTAAGGTAGTGATTCTGCCACCCAAACCTGCTGGGCCGATACCTGAGTTGTTTATCTTCTTCAGGGCTTCTTTTTCCATAGAAGCATACTTATCATTTTTATTGTGCTCACCCATCCTTCTGGCAATAGCTTTCTTGGCAATGACCATAGCCTGATCGGCAGTCCCTCCGACTCCTACTCCGATAATGGTAGGGGGACAGGGATTAGGTCCGGCTTTCTTTACCGTCTCTACGATGAAATTTACTATCCCTTCTGGTCCATCAGCAGGTTTCATCATAGCTAAGGCACTCATATTTTCACTGCCGAAGCCTTTGGGCATTACCATAAATTTGATTTTATCTCCAGGAACTATATCAGTATAGATAATGGCTGGGGTGTTGGTCTTGGTGTTCTTTCTTTCAAAGACCGGATCATCTACCACTGATTTTCTGAGGTATCCTTCCTGATAGGCTTCTTTAACCCCCTGGTTAATAGCCTCGATAAAGCCACCATCTACTATCTGGACCTCCTGACCTAATTCAATAAAGAGGACGGATAGACCGGTATCCTGACAGATGGCTATTTCTTCTTTTGAGGCAATCCTATTATTTTCTATAATCATATTCAGAACAGATTTGCCTATAGGGGAGGTCTCTTCTTTTAGAGCCTCTTCCAGTCGCTGCATAATATCCTGGTCTATTTGATAGTTAGCTTTAAGAAATAGTTCTTTTACTTTGTCTTTAATCTGATTGGTATTTATCTGGCGCATTGGATTTGTTTGTTTTCTCCTTTCTTAATTTTTTTCATTAATAATTATTCAAGAAAATACATTGCTAAATTCTATTTAAGATATTAACTTTTTAACTTTGATTTTAATGGCTGCTTTGGGTTTAGGAAAACCTCTCTTTATTTCTTCTACTTGTTTAGCTATTTTTTCATAGAGTTCTCCCTCTCTTATTACTTCTGCTTTTCCTTGGAGACGCACTAACTTTTTCGTCTCTCTATCCACAGCAACTACCATTATGGCTTCAGGATTATCTAAAATATTTTGTAAAGTAGTTTCGCCAAATATCTCAGCATAAACTAACTCCTCATTATTTAAAACTCTCATAGTTCCTTTGGGAGCAATATTAGGCTGTCCTTGTTTATTGACTGTGGCAATTAAACAGAGTTGTTCGCTAATTATTTTCTTTGTTTCGGGGGTTAATATTGCCAACAACTTCCCTCCTTTCATATTTTAAAATTAAATATCCTCAATAATTATTTTTTAAAATTTAAACTCTCCATTCTATAAATCATATCCATTTTTACTTCATCATTGAAGGCAGCCATAACGCTAATTGTGGGAATATTAAAACAAGAATTTGGGCAACTAAATACAATAGCATAAAAGGGAATGTCCCTTTAATTGCAATCGTCATATTTGAACGATAACCTAAAGATTTAGTAATCCCATCTACAGCATAAAGATTGAGTCCTACCGGAGGAGTAAGTAAGCCAATTTCAATCCCAATTACTAATATTACAGCATACCAAATAAGATTAACTCCAAACCCCATTAAAGCAGGAAGAAAAATTGGTAAAACAATAAGCATTATAGAAGCACCCTCTAAAAACATTCCCATAATCAATAAAACTACCATTGTAATAATAATAAAAACTATTGGTGATAATGACGAAACAGCTAATGATTTAATTATTTCAGAAAGCCCTATTTGGGTTGCTGCATTACCAAAGACCATTGCTCCACATATTATAAACAGCACCATTACCGAAGATAAAACTCCTTCTTCTAAAATTGGGAATATATCTTTAAGAGTAATCTCCTTATAAATAAATAGTCCTACGATAAGTGACCATAATATACCTATGGCTGCAGTTTCTGTGGGGGTAGCCCAACCGGCGTATAGTGGAATAATTATCCCAAGGGGCACTAATAAAGCCCAAATACCATCTTTGGTACCCTTTATCCTTTCGCCCCAGGTAGCCTTTTTAGCATTAATTTTCTCTTTGCCCCTACTATAAGCAATCGCCACATACGTGCTAAACAAAATTACTGCTATAAGCCCCGGAATGATTCCAGAAATAAACAATTTACCGGTAGATTTCTCTGAAAAAGAACTATATATAATCATGGGAACACTTGGGGGAATAAGTATTCCTAATGCCCCGCCAGCGGCAACAATTCCCATACTTAAAGGCAAACTATAGCCATATTTCTTCAAATTACTAAAAGCAAAGGCTCCAACCATCGCTGCAATCGCCACACTTGTCCCACACATTGCTGCTAATACTGCACAAGTAAAAATAGTAGCTATTCCTACACCACCAGGAATGTGACGCAGATAAGCGTCAAACAGAGTATATAGTTTTTCCCCAACTTTACTTTTAGCAAGTATAACTCCCATCGTAATAAATAGAGGAATAGCTAATAATATGAAACTTTGTAAGCTGGAACCCATTATCTGGGCTGCAATAGTAAAAGCAGAACTCCCAAAATATAAATAACAACCAAGCATGCCACCTATCCCAAGACTAACTGCCACCGGAGTACCGATAAACAGTATCACTACCATTAAAATTGCTGATAAAATTAAACTTCCGGACATAACCAAATTTTTTCCTTTCAATTTATTTTTTTTAGGATTTAAAAAATAAGGTAATGGTAATACAAACTTGCACCTAGAACCTTGAA
>DJVR01000049.1:0-5087 GCA_002441285.1 Candidatus Atribacteria bacterium UBA6251
ACTCGTTTAGTCTGGTCAATATTAGGCAGTAGTATCTGAGAAACGACTCCTTGTAAAGATTCTGCCAGTTGGATACGTATTTGCCTTTGTTGATGGACCGGAAAAACATCAATGATACGCTCAACTGTTTCCGCAGCACTGTTGGTATGCAAGGTAGAAAAAACTAAATGACTGGTTTCAGCCGCAGTAACAGCCAGGGATATGGTTTCTAAATCTCTCATTTCTCCTACCAATATAACATCTGGGTCTTCCCTTAAGGCACTTCTTAAAGCATAGGCAAATGAGGTAGTATGCAAACCTACTTCCCGTTGATCAATAATGCAATTTTTGTGCTTATGAATAAATTCAATTGGATCTTCTATAGTTATGATGTGAAGTTTCTGACTTTCGTTAATAATATCAATTAGACTTGATATAGTTGTTGACTTTCCACTTCCGGTAGGTCCAGTTATTAAAACTAATCCTTTTGATCTTTTAGTAAATTCTGCTAAAGACTGAGGTAGGCCTAATTCTTCCAAGGTTTTTATTCTTTCCGGAATTAAGCGAAAGGCACCGGCTATTCCACGTCTGTGTAGAAAAATATTTACTCGAAAACGAGCAACATTGACTATCTCTAAAGAAAAGTCTAATTCTTTTAATTCTTCAAACTTTTTTCTCTGTTCATTACTTAAGATACTGTAAATCATCTCATAAACATCATTCTCTGTTAAAGTAGGATAGTCTAAGGGAGAAAGCAACCCATTGACTCGCAAAGTAGGCGGTATACCAACCGTTAAGTGCAAATCAGATGCCTCCAGTTCATTGGTTAGTTTTAACAATTCAGTAATATTCATCTTCTACCTCTCTGTTTAATTTACCAATTATTTTAACTCTTCTCTCAGTTCTTCAACCCTATCTGTTTTTTCCCAGCTAAATTCCTCAAGCTCCCTACCAAAATGTCCATAAGCTGCAGTTTTTTTATAGATAGGTCTTTTTAATTTAAGATCTTCAATAATAGCAGCCGGCCTTAAATCAAAATGTTTTTTAATAATTTGAATAATCTGACCTTGGGGAATTTTTTCGGTATTAAAAGTATCTACCATAATAGACACTGGATTGGCTACTCCAATAGCATAGGCAATTTCGATTTCACACTTATCAGCAATACCAGCAGCAACAAGGTTTTTGGCAATATATCTGGCAGCATAACTTCCCGAGCGGTCTACTTTAGTGGGGTCTTTCCCGGAAAAACAACCTCCTCCATGACTTCCTACCCCACCATAAGTATCTACAATAATCTTTCTACCGGTCACACCAGTGTCTGCTTGAGGTCCTCCGATAACAAATCTGCCAGTAGAATTAATATAATATTTAGTTTTTTCATCTAAATATCTTTTGGGAATAACTTCTTTTATAACCTTCTCCAGGATATCTTCTCTGATGGTCTCCAAACTAACCTGGGGGTGATGTTGGGCAGCAATCACTATTGCTTCAATTCTCTGAGGAGTACCGTCGACATATTGTACTGTCACCTGTGATTTTCCATCCGGTCTTAGATATGGGATAATCTTTTTCTTTCTGACTTCTGCTAAACGATAAGTTAGCTTATGAGCTAGAGAAATGGGTAAAGGCATTAATTCTGGTGNNGCATAACCGAACATCATTCCCTGATCACCAGCACCAGTAGAAGCTATTCTATCCTTTTCAGGAACTATCTTTTCTTCACGGGCTTCCCAGGCATAATTTACTCCGATAGCTATATCTTGTGATTGTTCCTCAATTGATGTTAATACGGCACAGGTATCGCAATCAAAGCCAAATTTTGCTCTGGTGTAACCAATCGCTCTGACTGTTTCTCGAGCTACTCTGGGAATATCAACATAACCGGTAGTGGTAATTTGACCTGCTACCAGTACTAATCCGGTAGCAACTAAAGTTTCTACCGCCACTCTTGCTTCGGTATCCTGTTTATATAGTTCATCCAGTATAGCATCAGAAATTTGATCAGCAATCTTATCAGGATGACCCTCAGTAACAGATTCAGAAGTAAAAAAATAATTCTTTTCCAATTAACCTGCCTCCTTAATGAATTTCACAGTATTAATTTAAGGGGAATCCTTCCCCTTAAAAACCCCTGAAATAAAATCAAAAACTAATACTTAGTAATAGTACTCTTTTTGCTATCTTGTCTATATCTTATCTTAGAAGTCTATCTTGGTTTATCTAAGATTATCGAAATTTCTGGGAAATTTCGATATTTAAGGGGAATCCTTCCCCCTTTTTGGTCATTGCGAGAAGTAAATTCAGTAATAAGTAACCAGTAAAAAGTAATAAACAATAGATAAACTAAATACCAGAAACTAACGACCAACGACTAATTTTAACGATATACGTAATACGTAATACGATATATTATATTCACCCTATTCCTATCCCTCCAGGTGAGAGGGTTATTATATTATTATTTCTTACTAAAATAAATATTTTTTAAATATATTTTTTAAAATGTTCATCTTTGGCCATCTGATTGACAATTTTTTTAATATCTGCTTCCCTGCTCTTGGGATAAATTAATTGAATAGGACCATCATTAATAATTACCAAATCAGATAAACCAATGGTTACCGTTAATCCTTTATTATTGACAATAATACAATTATGAGTGTCAATCCCAGTATATTTACCCTGAATAATATTACCATTGTTATCATTAGCTACAAATCTTTCCATAGCAATCCAGGAACCAATGTCTTCCCAAATTATATTTCCTTTAACAAGTAGTAAATCATCAATTTTTTCCAAAATGCCATATTCAAAAGAAATGGAATCAATTATTTGAAATTGCTGCCTTATTATTTCCCCCTTTTCTAAAGTACCAATACTTTGAGCAATTTCTGTTATGGCCTTATTAAGTTTGGGCATCCATCTCTCGATCTGTTTTAAAATGGTCTGAGCCGGGAAAAAATAAATGCCACTATTCCAGAATAACTTATATATTTTACTATTCTGTTTAATCCAATCTAAGTCTGGTTTTTCTTTAAATTTATTAACTACATAGATATCTCTTTCCTTAAACTGTTCAACCTGATTACTGGTGCAAAGATAACCATATCTCGGCTCCTCTCTTTTTGGTTCAATACCGAGAATTACTGGCTTTTGAAACTTCTGAACTACTTGAAAGGAAAATTCCAGCAATTGGTGAAATTTTTCTTGCTCTGGTATGTAATGATCTATAGGAAAAATAGCAATATTAATATCCTCACTGCGATAATGAGTAATAAGAAGAGTCGATAAAGCAATACTAGCCGCGGTATCTTTTCCTACTGGCTCAATAATGTAATTAAGTATATCAATTTCAGGAATTATTTGCCTAATTGGCTGAAATAAGTCTTCAATAGTAGCTACATAAATATCATCTGTTTCAAAATAGGTTAATAGCCGCTCAAAAGTGTCTCTGAGCATACTATTCCCACTGGGAGAAGCCAATAATTGTTTGGGTTTATTAAATCGACTGTGGGGCCAGAATCTTTTTCCTCGCCCTCCAGCTAAGATAAGNNATATCAAAGCCACGATATTGGGCATAATAATGAAATATTTTATCGGTATAACCATTCGGAACTTCATTATCCTGGGCGATAAATTCCTGAACCTTAAAAGGTCCATGATTATAGGCAGTCAGGGCTAATTTTATATCCCCAAAATCATCATAAAGTAATGACAAATAATGGATACCAATTTTAATATTTTCTATTGGGTTAAGGAGAGTTTTTTCAGCTCCATTCCATTTAATGCCAATATTCTCCGCTAATTCCTTAGCAATAAAACGACGAACCTGGCACAACCCATAAGCATTATAGTCTGAAACAGAGTCTACTATAAAATTACTTTCCACCTTGATAAGAGCACAGATTAAAAAAGGATTGAAATTATATTTTAAAGAGGTTTCATATATATTTTTAGCAATTTCGTAAATAGTTTCGCTTTCCAGTTGCTCATTACTAGTAGAAACAATGTTCACTATACGATTTATATAAAATTCTCTTTTTTGTTCCTCAGATACCATTCCGGTCAATTCCTGCAGCTGCATATAAATTTCAGTAAATTGGTCTTTGCTAATTCTCTCCTTTAAAAATATTTCCATTTGAGTATTAATAGTATCCAGTTTCCCATTTTGTTCAGCTATTTTATCCTGTAATAGCTGGTTTTCTGTTTGAACATCTTGATAAGTAAGATTTAAATCTTTTACTGATTGATAGATCTGTTGAGATTGTCTCTGATTATTAATTAATAACAGCAACATAACTACCAAAATAATAATAACAGATTTATTGAAATACCTATCTATTATACTGCTTTTTTTTAACTTTTTATCTTTCTGTTTCTGAGAAGTCTTATTTTTGTTGTTTTCCATTTCCTTTCCTCATTTTTTTATACCAATTATTCAAAATTTTTAGAACTATTAGCTTATTTTACTTCCTGGAGAAATTTCTCTATCAGTAGTTAAAAGAACTACCTGCCCGCTATCTGAAGCGGCTAGCAACATACCCTGAGATTGAATACCTCTAATGTTAGCAGGTTCTAAATTAAATACTACCACAATATTCTTACCAACAAGGTCTTCTGGTGAATAATACTTTTTTATACCAGCAACCAAGGTTCTGGTTTCAGTTTGAAAATTAACCTCTAATTTTACCAGTCTATCAGCACCTGGAACATCTTCAGCAGAGATAACTTTGCCGACCCGTAAATCCAATTTTTTAAAATCTTCTAAGGAAATGAAAGGGAGGTTTTGTTCTTTATCTTTTGTTTTCTGATTTTTTTCTTCGACTTCTTTGAGCTCTCCCTCTGATTTAGTGGGACTAACTTTCTCCTGGTCCTCAATTCTAGGGAATAAATTAGCACCAGGATTTACTTGAGTGCCAGGTTTTAATTGACCCCATTTAGCATCTTGAGGAATAATCATTTTTTCCATATTATCTTTTATACCTAACTGTTCCCATATCTTCAAAGCAGTAACTGGCATGAAGGGGTATACCAATAAAGAGATAATACGTAACGACTCAGTAAGGTGATATATTACCTCCCCTAACCTTTTTTTATTATTCTTG
>DJVR01000049.1:5148-5299 GCA_002441285.1 Candidatus Atribacteria bacterium UBA6251
TTAGAGACCAGATATTTTCCAAAGCGAGATTAAAAGACATCTGTTCCATATTATCAATTACTTGCTGAACTGTATCTTCTGCCAGTTTTTGTAATTCTTTATCAAATAGTTCTACTTCTCCTGTTGCAGAGGGAATTTCCCCATTACAAAA
>DJVR01000049.1:5344-7684 GCA_002441285.1 Candidatus Atribacteria bacterium UBA6251
ATAATTCTCTAAGCAGGAAATAGCGAAAGGCATCAGCACCAAATTCTGCCACTATCTGATAAGGGTCGATTACATTCCCTCTTGATTTGGACATTTTTTCCCCTTCGATAGTCCACCAGCCATGTGAAAAAACCATCTTAGGGGGACAAATACCAGCAGCCATAAGCATGGTAAACCAGATAATGGTATGAAACCTTAATATATCTTTTCCAATTAGATGCACGGCCTCAGGCCAATAAAAATTAAACTTGTTTTCATCAATGCCATAACCAGCCACCGTCAAATAATTAATTAAAGCATCAAACCAGACATAAATCACGTGCTTTGCATCAAAGGGAACATCAATCCCCCAATTAAGGCTGGATTTAAGGCGAGTAACACTTTGATCCCTTAAACCTCTCTGTATAAAGCTTACAATCTCATTCTTTCTGGATTCTGGTTTAATACAATCGGGATGTGTAGCAATATGTTTTAGCAATTGGTCTTGATAGCTACTCATTCTAAAAAAATAACTCTCTTCTTTAAACTTTTCAATTGGTCTGCCACAATCAGGACACTTGTTATCTTCTACCTGGCTTTCTGGCCAGAAAGTCTCACAGGGAACACAATACCATCCCTCATATTCCCCTTTATAGATATCGCCCTTTTCATATAAGCGGCTGAATATTTTTTGCACAACCAATTCATGTCTTTTTTCGGTGGTACGAATAAAATCATCCGGTTTAATATGCAAAAGTGGCCAAAGATTTTTAAATTTTAGGACCATCCTATCTGCCAGTTCTTGTGGTTTTATACCCAGTTGTTCTGCTGATTTGGCAATCTTTTGCCCATGTTCATCGGTACCAGTAGAGAAAAGTACCTTAAATCCTCTAAGTCGTTTAAATCTGGCCATAGTATCGGCAGCAATAGTGGTATAAGCATGTCCTATATGTGGTACATCATTTACATAATAAATGGGAGTAGTAATGTAAAAAACCTTTTTCTTATCCATTGTTCTTTAGTTAATCCTTTCACTATCAATAGTAATAGTATTTAAACTTAGAAAGATTTACTTTTTAAAATGTTATCATTTCTTTTTTCTAATTTCTAAAATCTTTTTATAGACCCAATTTTTAGGTATATAATACTCCTTGCTAATGAGAGATACAATATCTTTATTAGAATAACCTTTTTTCAGGTAATTTTTAATCGTTTCTATTACCTCATTTTTCCCTTTGTTATCAGAATCAAACCCAATTGATTCATTTTTTATTTCCCTTAACCCTTCTAAAACCAGAGTCAATTCACCCTTAATATCTTTGCTACTCAAAGTGGCAATTACCTCAGAAAGGTAACCTCTCGTTATTTCTTCAAATTTCTTAGTAAGTTCTCTACTAATGACCACCCTTCTTTCTCCTACTACCTTTTTAATAATCATTAAGGTATCCATAACCCGTTGTGGGGAATCATAAAAAACTATAGTTCTTTTTTCTTTTTTTAGATTTAAAAAAAATTTTTCTTTCTCCGTCTTTTTTTTAGGGATAAAGCCTTCGAAAATAAAACTACTAATAGGAAAACCTGAAATGGCTAATGCTGCTAGTAAGGCCGAGGGTCCAGGAATAGGAATTACCTGAAGATTGTTTTCAAGAGCCAGATTGATTATCTCATATCCTGGATCACAAATAGTTGGCATTCCAGCATCTGAAACCAAAGCTACCTCTTGGCCACTTTGTAGGCATCGTAAAATATAACTTTTTTTTTGCTCTTTATTGAATTCATAATAGCTGGTCACTGGTTTTTTAATCTGATAGTGATTTAACAAAATCCTGGTATGTCTGGTATCTTCCGCTGCAATTAAATCCACTTGGCGTAAAATATTCAAACAACGCAAGGTAATATCCTCCAGGTTACCAATAGGAGTCCCACAGATATATAATTTTCCAGCACGTTGCTGTTCCACAAAAATTCCTCTCTTCTTAGTAGTTATTAAATGACACTCTTTATGTTAAATATTCTATACTATTGATTCAAAAATAAGGGAGTTAAAACTTTTAATTCTGTTCCCCCTTCTTTTCTTGCTTCCATAAGAAATCTTTTGGCTGGAATATCTTTTTTAGTATAGATAAATTGTAATACTTTAGGTTCTAAGTAATATCTTTTTAGAGTCATAATAACCGGTATAAAAATATCTGCACGATGGATAAGATAAAGCCGTCCTCCCTTTTTTAAGAGATAATTAGCAATAAGCACCAGGCTTTCTAAGTTCATATTTATTTCATGCCGGGCGATTAATTGCTCCTTCTGGGTACTACTTTTCCCTCTGCCACTGGGAAGAAAAGCATTCCTGTAATGCATGAAAAT
>DJVR01000014.1 GCA_002441285.1 Candidatus Atribacteria bacterium UBA6251
TCACTTTTAATTCTTAAATAACAAACGCACAAAGTTGACTTGACAAGGGAAAACAATTATGTTATTATGAAATCGATATCAGAAAGCGATTTCATAAATAGGAGAAGTTATGGAAAAGGTGCTGGTATTAGGAAGTATCAATATAGATTTTGTCTCCTTTGTCTCTCGCTACCCTCAACCCGGTGAAACTCTCGCTTGCAATGATTTCAGTATCTTTCAAGGAGGTAAGGGCGCCAATCAAGCTATCGCCCTTGCTAAGTTAGATATCCCCACTTTAATGTTAGGAAAAGTAGGCAAAGACGTCCTTAGTGGTTTTGCCCTTTCCTCATTACAAGAAAGCGGAGTAGATACTGACGGAATTTCCACAAGCTCGAAAAGTCCTACTGGTTCTGCTTCTATCTGGGTTAATGCCCAGGGTCAGAATTCTATCGTAATCTATTCTGGAGCCAATGGAGAGGTTGATGAAGATTTTATTGTCCAGCATGAAAAATTCTTTGATGAAGCCTCCTGGCTTTTAACTCAATTTGAAGTACCCTTAAAATCCATTCTATTAGCCTTAAAACTTGCCAAAAAACATGGCTTAAAGACCGTAGTTGATCCTGCCCCGATAAAAAAAATTAACAATAACCAAATGTGGGAATTGGTAGATTATCTTCTTCCCAATGAAATAGAATTAAAAGAACTTACTCGTACCGAGGATGTTTTAAAAGGAATTAATATTATTAAATCTCGGGGAGTAAAAGAAATTATTGTTAAATTAGGTAAGAAAGGTGCAGTATATGAAGATGAGGGTAAATTACTTTCTTTCCCTGCTGTACCAGTAGATAAGGTAGTAGATACCACAGGAGCGGGGGATTGCTTTATAGCTGGATTTTTATCTGGAATGATTCAGTGGGGAGATATTCATCGGGCGATTAGAATAGGAAATTTAACTGCTTCTTATTCTATCCAGAAAAAAGGTGCAGCGATATCTTTCCCCAAAAAATCAGAGATTGATTGGAAGAAAGCAGAATGAAGAAAAAAAGTACAATTTACGATGTGGCGAAAAAAGCGGGTGTTTCCCCTTCAACTGTGTCTAGGGTAATGAATGCACCTGAAATAGTAGCAGAAAATACTCGTCAAAAAGTGGCGAGTGCAGTAAAAGAGTTGTCTTATATTCCTAATATGATAGCAGCGAATATGCCCAGAAAAAGGACAAATTATATAGGTTTGATAATACCGGATATAACCAATATATTCTTTTCAAATCTGGTAAGAGGAGTTCAGGATGTTTGTGAAAAATATGGATACAGTGTATTGGTGGTAAACTCAGATGATAGCCAGGAAAAAGAGGGTCGATATTTAAAGCTTTTATACTCCCGGCGGGTAGATGGAGTAATTTTGACAGTGGCTGGCTATCAGGAGGAAGAATTTCCCGAAGAAGAACTATCTTTACTTAAAAAGATGAACATAGTACTTATTGATAGAGAGATAAATGGGATGACAGCTCCTATTGTTAAGGTTAATAATTTTGGAGGGGCTTATTCAGCAGTTAAATATTTATTGAAGATGGGTCATAAAAAGATATTGCATTTAGCCGGGATAGAAGGTACCAAGACCAATCAAGAAAGGAGGGGAGGGTATCTTTCTGCCTTGATAGAGTCCCACATTAATTGGAAAAAGGAATTGAACGCTGATTTCCGTCTGGATGCCGCATATCAGAAAATAATGAATTATTGGCCCCAGATAAAGAATTCAGACGAACTGCCTACAGCTATCTTTGCGGCAAATGATCTGATGGCTATTGGGGCTTTAAAAGCCTTTACCCAATTAAAGGTCCAGGTACCAGAAGAAGTGTCTATTATTGGTTTTGATAATATACCATTTTCTGATTGTACTCATCCTCCTTTGACCACTATTGCTCAGCCTACTTACTTAATGGGTCAGAGGGCAGTTGAAACTTTAATTAACCTTATTAGTAAAAAGAGAATAAAGAAATTTATAGAACTTGAAACTGAGCTTATTGAGCGGGATTCAGTAAGCAGACGGGAGGTTTAGATATGAAAAAAGGAGGTATTTTAAATTCCCAGCTTAATCGGGTTATTTCTGAAATGGGACATCGGGATATGTTAATTATTAGTGATGCCGGATTGCCCATCCCCAAAGAAGTTGAAAAAATTGATTTAGCTTTAAAGAGTGGAATTCCTTCTTTTGCTGAAGTCTTGCGAGCAATTCTTTCCGAATTAGAGGTTGAAGAGGCCTATGTTGCTGAAGAAATTAAAGAGAAAAATCCTCAAACTTCAAATATGATTTACTCATTAATAGGAGAGGTTAAGTTTATTACCCATGAAGAGTTAAAGGAATTATCCAAAAAAGCCAGAGCGATTGTTAGGACGGGAGAATGCAGTCCTTATGCTAATATTATTCTAATTTCAGGAGTGATATTTTGAACGATTTAGCCTTAGAATTTATTAATATTTCTAAAAGTTTTCCTGGGGTGCAAGCCTTAAAAGAAGTCAGCATTCAGATAAAAAAAGCTGATGTTCATGCCATTGTAGGAGAAAATGGTGCTGGTAAGTCTACTTTAATGAAGATAGCAGTAGGGGAATTGCTTCGAGATGCCGGGGTTATCAAAGTATTTGGCAGGGAAGCTCAGATTAATTCTCCTTTTGACGGCTATCGTTATGGAATTAGTTTAATCCATCAGGAATTTAGTTTAGTCCCTACTTTAGACGTAGCTCAAAACATTTTTTTAGGCCGAGAATTAACCAGAGGATATTTATCCTTTATGGATAATAACTTAATGTATAAACAGACCGAGAAGATTTTAGATTCCCTAAAAATGTTTCATTTAGATCCATGTGCAAAGGTAAAAGATTTAACTGTTGCCCAGAAACAGGTGGTTGAAATAACCAAAGCACTATCTTTAAATTCTAAAATAATTATTATGGATGAGCCTACTGCTGCCTTAACCTTAGAAGAAACTCGGCGCCTATTTGAAGTGATTAGGGAACTAAAAGCTAAAGGGGTTACCATTCTGTTTATTTCTCACCGTATAGAAGAGATATTTGAAATAGCTGATAAGGTAAGTATACTTCGTGATGGAGAATTAATCTTGACCAAATCGGTAGCCCAGATTAATCGCGATCAAATTATTAATAATATGGTTGGTCGTTCTTTGGAATTTATTTTCCCTCCCAAGGTTAAAAAGAAAGAAGAAGCAGAAGTAATTTTAGAAGTAAAAAAAATTAGCAAGGAAAGACAATTTACCAATATCTCCTTTCAACTCAAAGAAGGAGAAATCCTTGGTTTAGCAGGTCTGGTAGGTGCTGGTCTTTCAGAAGTAGCCTTGTCTATCTTTGGATTAAATCATTTAGATGAAGGAGAATTATATATAAAAGGAGAAAAAGTAAATATAAATTCTCCTTTTGAAGCTATAAGATATGGGGTGGCTTTACTGCCTGAGGACAGAAGAGAATTAGGATTAGTTATTGTTAGAAGTGTATTAGAAAATCTTACTCTCCCTTCACTTTATTGGGATATTGCCAGGAAATATTTTATTGACCTAAAGAGAGAATTATCTCTGGCCAATGAAGTACAGAAAGAGCTATCTCTTCGTTTTGCTTCCTTTTCACAAAAGGTTGAATCTTTAAGTGGAGGTAATCAACAGAAGGTAGTAGTTGGTAAATGGCTGCTTACTAAGCCTAAGATTTTAATTATGGATGAACCTACAAGAGGAATAGATGTAGGAGCTAAATTAGAAATTTATAATATTGTTAATGCTCTGGCCCAAAAAGGGATAGGGATAATCTTTATCTCTTCCGAGTTCTCTGAAATATTAGGTATTGCACATCGAGTTTTAGTAATGAGTGAGGGAAGAATTACTGCAGAATTAGATCCGAAAAATTCAACAGAAGAGGATATTCTAAAATTTGCTACCAGGGAAAAGGTATCGTGATATGAATAATTTTAAATTTAAAAATGTAGTTCGACAATATGGTATATTAATCGGTTTAATCGGATTAATTACAGTGTTTTCTATTTTATCTGAGCGATTTTTCACTTTATCCAATATGCTCATTGTAATGAGGCAGACTTCTTTTGTAGCTTTTCTGGCTATCGGTATGTCTTTTGTAATTCTGGGAGCTGGTATAGACCTTTCTGTAGGTTCTGTATTGGCTTTTTCTGGCGCAGTAGGAGCTGGAGTAATGCAAAATGGAGGAGTATTTTTAGGTATCCTTGCTGGCCTGGCTGTAGGGGCTGGCTTAGGTGCATTTAATGGTATAGTAATTACTAAATTAAAAATACCTGCCTTTATCGCAACTCTGGCTATGATGGCTATAGCTCGGGGAGGAACCCTGGTCTATACCGATGGACGCCCGATTACTGGTTTGCCTTCTTCTTTTGGCTTTATTGGAAGAGGATATATAGGAAATATCCCTTTTCCTATCATCTTGATGTTTATTATCTTTGTTTTAGCATATATTGTTTTAAAATTAACCAGATTTGGCCGATATGTCTACGCCACCGGAGGCAACATTAATGCTGCTCGGGCTTCTGGAATAAAAGTGGACAATGTTATTATTTCTAGCTTTACTATTAGTGGTTTCCTTTCCGGATTAACCGGAATAATTCTGGCTTCCCGGCTTAATTCTGCCCAGCCCACAGCTGGTATGGGTTATGAGTTAGATGCTATTGCAGCTGTAGTTTTGGGTGGAACCAGTCTTTTTGGTGGAGAAGGAGAGTTATGGGGTACTCTGGTTGGGGCTTTTATTATGGGTATCTTAAACAATGGATTAAATATGCTTAATGTTTCGTCTTTTTACCAACAAGTGGTAAAAGGTATAGTTATATTAATAGCTGTCACAGTAGCTCAAAGTGGTAAGAAATGAGAAATTACTCAAAATGGGGGTGAGAGAATAGAAAAAAGAATGTTTGTGTATTAGAGTTAACCTATTTCTAAAAAATATTGTAGGAGGTGTCTTAAATGAAAAGGTTATTACTTGCAATTTGTATGGTGGTAATTTTAGGAGTTTCTGCTTTTGCGAGTAGTATGACTGTGGGATTATCAGTCTCTACTCTAAATAACCCATTTTTTGTAATCTTAAGGGATGGCGCTATAGAACAGGCAAAAATCCTTGATGTGGAATTAGTAGTGATGGATGCTCAGAATGACCCAGCTAAACAGGTGTCTGATATCGAAGACTTACTCCAGAAAAAAGTTGATGTTATTCTCTTAAATCCTACTGATGCTGATGCTTTAGTTCCAGCAGTTGAACAGGCTAATAAAGCTGGTATTCCTCTATTAACTATTGACCGCAGTGTTAGTGGTGGAGATGTGGCTTTACACATTGCCTCTGATAATACCAAAGGAGGAGAGATGGCAGCAGCCTATGTAGTAGAGCAATTAGGAGGAAAGGGAATCGTAGTAGAATTAGAAGGAATTACCGGTGCATCTGCTGCCCGGGAAAGGGGGCAGGGTTTTGATACATA
Source organism: Candidatus Atribacteria bacterium UBA6251 (assembly GCA_002441285.1). Classification (GTDB taxonomy): domain Bacteria; phylum Atribacterota; class Phoenicimicrobiia; order Phoenicimicrobiales; family Phoenicimicrobiaceae; genus UBA6251. The sequence continues at coordinate 5,473 of DJVR01000014.1, forward strand.
TATAGCTAAATATCCTGATATTAAGTTAGCTGCCAAGCAGACAGCTGATTTTGATAGGGCTAAAGGAATGAGTGTTATGGAAAATATCCTTCAAGCCCAACCAAAAATTGATGCAGTATTTGCCCAGAATGACGAGATGGCTCTGGGAGCAATTCAAGCTATAAAAGCAGCTAATAGACAAAATGAGATGTTTGTAGTAGGGTTTGATGCCGTGCCTGATGCTCTTGATGCTATTAAAGCGGGAGATATGAAAGCTACTATTGCTCAACAACCCTGGATGATGGGAGTTCTGGGAGTAATGAATGGTTATTTGGTAGTAAACGGAGTGGAATTAGGTGTAGAATTTATACCTGTTCCCTTAAAGGTTATTACCGAATAAAATAAATCAGTAAATCGGGGGATGGTTCTTTTAATTATTTTTAAAACAAAGAACCATCCCTAAAAAAATATTTTAAAAAGGAAAGACAATTTCTTATCTTCATTTTATTCTTCATATTACAACCTCCTTCTAATTTTTTTATTCTTTGAAATTATAGTGGAAAACTACATAAAAATCTGCTCATGTTTTTATCTTTACAAAAAGAGGGTTTTCAAGAATTTTGTAGACTAAAGAAAACAAGAAATAGCCTTTTGTCACTATTTTTATTATAATATTAATTATTTTAGAGGAGGCAAAGATGCAGCGGAAAAAACGAGTTTTGGTAATTTTTACCGGAGGGATTATAGTCAGTAGTTTTCAGGGTAGGGGCAAAAGGCTACATGCCCGAATAATAGAATTTTTAAATCACTGTATAATTATGTAGAAAAATTTTTCCAGGAGAAAAATATAGAATTAATCTGCCAGGAACCTTTAGGAATGCCGGGAGAAGATAGTTCTAATCTTGGTCCGGAAGAATGGATAAAAATCACTTCTGTTATAGTAGAAGAACTTCAAAAAGGTCTTGACGGAGTATTGATTCTGTATGGAACAGACACTATGGCATATCTATCATCCTGGCTTAGTGTTTGTTTCCCCCAAGTTACTATTCCTATAGTTATCACTGGGAGTCAACTTACTTTGGACTATATGCCAGAAGATGTTACAGTAAATTTACGTGGGGCTGCTCAAGTGGCTTGTTCGGACTTTTCCGAGGTATGGATTTATTGTAATTGGAAACTAATTCCTGGAGCTCGAGCCCATAAGGCACATGCTTTACATCCCGATGTCTTTATTACCGTGAATGGTACTCCAATTTATTTTAATCCTGAGTGGGCTCTGGGAAGAAAGAGTATGATTAAATCAGAGAAAAATAGAAATTTTGCGCCGTCTTTATGGTTGAATAAAGTTTTAAGTTTTGATAAGGATGAAGCAAGAAAAATTTATGATAAGATAGGGTTGGATTATGTGTACTCCAGGTATGAGGTTATGGCATATCGATAACCAGGAGAAAATACTTTGTATATATGGTTTTGGAACGGGGGATGCCCCTACTGAAGTTTTAAATTATATACGAAATTTTTATATGAACAAATCAAAACCCTGTATAATTGCTTGCAGTCAGGCCGAGGGGGATATTAAAAAACCCAAATATTATAAAAATGTAGGTATTGCCTGGTTGGCTGAAGACGGATTTAAAGTCTGGAGTCAGATGGATTATCCTATAGAATTTATTCACGCACTGGCCTGTTTTTCTTTGTTGGTATCCTTTGATGACCCTGGACAAATCCTTTCTAAATATTTAGAAGGACCATTATAATAATAAATAAAAAATAAAAGGGCGAAGCCCGTTCTTTAACGAGTGTATGGTTAAAAAATAATATGAATGTTAAGCAAAATTTGGTATAAAAAATAATAGTAAAAATGTTTTTAGATTAAAAAATGAGGAGGATAACAATACAATGGAGAAGATAATAAAAAATTCGAACATTAAATATTCGTATAGAATGATACATTGTTTTTTGTTGTTGGGCTTCATTCTGGTTTTGATGGCAGGTAGTGCTTACTGTATAGATTTTAGTATTTCACCAACTATTTCCTTTGAGGAAGGGGAGTTAAGGCTGGATAGGCTTAAAATGGCAGTTGCTGGAGAATTTTTTGGAATAGATACTAAGTTAATATTAGACTATCGTCAGAGAGGATTTTATCCCGAAGATATTGTTACTGCTTTGTTTTTCTCAGGGGATAGTCGGAGACCACTTCCTTTGATTTTTGTCCTGCGGAAGGGGGAAGGGGATTGGAGTAGAGTTGCTGGTATATTAGGATTACCTCCTAATGCTCATGGTATGCAGATGGCTTTAACTCATGGAAAAGGTAAAAAAGTAGGGCTCGAAACTAGGTTAGCACCAGAGAGAATTATCTTTCTTAATTTTATAAGCGATTATTACAGGATCGAGATGGACAGATTATTGCTTTACATTGAAAGAGGATTTACTCTAAATGATATTCTCCTGGCAGTAAATTTAGGAGCACATGAGAGAATTAGTTTTGAACTATTACTAAAAGATAGGGAGAGAGGATTAGACTGGTCTATGATATTAAGACAAAGAAATATCTCGGAGGAAAAATTATTTTTACCCCATAAATCTGAAGTAAAATACAAGAATAAACCAGTGCTTAAATAGGTAGATACATCTGAAAATACCTAGAATCGGTTATTGGAATATAGCCCAAACCCGCGCATCCGATAAATAATAAAAATGCCAAGTTATGCACTTTTGATAGAATTTAGAATTAATTTATTTTCAAGGTAGGAGCATATTATGCTTGGAGCTATAGCTGGAGATATTATTGGTTCGGTATATGAGGGGATACCGATTAAAAGAACTGATTTTGAGCTTCTTAATCAGTGGTGTACTTTTACAGATGATACAGTCCTAACTATTGCCACTGCAGATTGTATTTTACACCAGAAAGATTTTGCAGTTACTTATAGAGAATATTGCAAAAGATATCCTAATGCCGGATATGGAGGATACTTCATAAGATGGGCTTTTACTTCGGGAGCAGGTCCTTATAACAGTTTAGGTAATGGTTCAGCTATGCGGGTTAGCCCTATAGGGTTTGCCTACAAGAATTTGGATGAAGTATTAAAACAGGCTAAAGAAAGTGCTCAGGTTACTCACAATCATCCGGAGGGGATAAAAGGAGCGCAAGCAGTGGCAGCTGCCATCTTTTTGGCTCGAACAGGTAAGAAAAAAGAGGAAATAAAGGAATTTATTGAGAAAAAGTTTAGTTACAATTTAGGAGACAGGATAGAAAATATTCAAAGATGGTATAGTTTTGACCCCACTTGTCCAGGGAGTATACCTCAGGCTATCATAGCTTTTCTGGAATCAGAGAATTATGAAGATGCGATTCGCAAAGCCATATCCTTGGGGGGAGATAGTGATACCCTGGCCTGTATGGCTGGAGGAATAGCTGAAGCTTATTATGGAATTGTCCCGAAAAAGATTAAAAAATTTGTTTTTAAAAAACTGGATAAATATATGTACGCTATTATAAATGAATTTTACGAGAAATACATTAATGTAAAATGAGAAAGGTTTCATCAAAGGCTTAAGTTCATTTTTTTCAATTCACCTTTTAAAAATATAATAGTAAGGACTACCGATAAAATATCAGCAGCAGGATAGGCAATCCAGATACCTAAAAGTCCAAGTCCAAGAATCCGTGGCAGTATAATAACTAAAGGGATAAATAATAGAACTTGTCTAAGTAAAGCCAATATCAACGAAGGAACTGCTTTTCCCAAGGATTGAAATAGAGCAGATCCCACTATCTGTATACCGATTACCGGGATCACAGAAATAACTATCCTCATTATAGTAGAGCCTTTATCTATTATTTCTGGTTCCCTGGTAAACATACCTATAACTATAAAAGGGAATAATTCAATTATTAACCAGCCAAAGGTAGCAATAGCAGTAGTAATAATAAGCGATAATTTAATTGTCTCTTTTACCCTATCAAGGTTTTTCGCTCCATAATTAAATCCTACTATAGGCTGCATCCCTTGAACTACTCCAAATAAGGGCATAAACACAAACATAGTAACCCGGTGAAGTATGCCTACAATTATTAAAGCCATGTCTCCACCAAAAAACTTCAAAGAATTATTTACTACAATAGCCACAACACTCCCGGTAACCTGTCTGAAAAAAGAAGCAGATCCTACAGCAAGTATTTCGATTACGATATGCATTTTAGGTTTTAAGTGATGCAGTTTTACTTTCAATGAACTTTTACTACTATATAAATAGATTAATATATAGAGAAAAGAAACAAATTTAGAAATAACTGTAGCTAGGGCTGCACCCTTAACTCCCATCTTAAAAACAAATATAAAAATCGGATCCAGGATTATATTTAATATCGCCCCGATAAGCATGGTAGCCATAGCTACTTTAGCATTACCTTCGGCTCTGATTAAATTATTAGAAGACATGGCAAAGGAAGAGAAAACACTACCCCAGAGTATAATAGTAATATAGTCTTTGGCATAAGGTAAAATGGTTTCTGTTGAACCGAAGAATCTTAATATAGGTTCGGTAAAAATAAGACCGATAGCAGCAATTATTGAACTCATTACAATTATACATAAAAAAGAATTTCCGGCGACATAGTCAGCTTTTTCTATGTCTTTTGCTCCCAGACTTCTGGATATGGCTGAGGCTGCTCCAATTCCTATCATCTGGGCAAAAGCCATTATAACCATTTGAATGGGGAAGGCAATAGTTAATCCACCGATAGCTAAAGCCCCCACTCCTCTTCCGACAAAGATAGTATCAACGAGATTATATAATGCATTTACCATCATAGCGATAGTTGCTGGAACAGATAAATTTACTAAAAGTTTACCTATTCTTTCTTCTCCCAGTCGTGCAGTCATCTGTTTCATAAATTATCTCCTGTTGCGATTTCCCTTTTTTCTTCCTCAGTAAGTGTGCGATTAAGGGTTTCCAGACCTTTGATTATATCCTTTATTTCTTGTTCAGAAAGTTTTTTTAGTAGCTGGGCAAAATATTCTTCCTTTTTTCGGCGAAAATCATTGCAGAATTTCTGACTTTTTCCGGTTAAGGATATTTTTACCACTCTTCGGTCATCTTTAGTGCGCTTACGTTTTATAATATCTTTTTGTTCGAGCCTATCCAGGATTCCCGATACAGTACTATCAGATAATCCCATTTTGGCACTTAATTCACTAACTTTTTGCTCCCCATGTTTTTCCAGTATCGATATTACTGAAAGTTGGGGAAAGGTAAATCCTGAATCTTGTATTAAATTATGAAATTTATGTCTCATAAATTTATTAAAATTTCTGGTAAGATCAACAACTATTTTCGAAATATTATCAAATTTAGAATTAGACATAATTGTATTTCCTCCTCTTTGATAAATTGAGATTTATTTCATGTAATATAAAAAACGTATATAATATATATAATATATGAAAGCATAATAAGATGAAGTGTTTAAAAATTATTTTGAATTAATATATTTATTATGCTAATATTTAGGATACGAAATATTATAATAGATGATTTTATTTTTGTCAAGTATGCAAATCGTGCAAGTTGGTGTCAACAACTTGTGGGTACTTTTCCTTACCTCAAAAAAAATTATTTGATTTTAATTTAGGATAGGAAAGATAGATCTTGGGAAATTGATCTTCAAATAAACAAATAATAATCCTATTAAACTGTGTTCTAAAATATTATTCATCCTAAACCTATCTCTCTCTTAAAATATTTAATAATCTATACTTACCAATCTCTTTAATGATTTTACCCCGGGTCTATCCTGATGGGGTCCAGAGAGGATTGGGAGGGAATGGGATAGCATCCTGACCATTTCCTTTAGGAAATCTCCATCTTTGGAGAGTGCCTCTAGAGTATCTTTTAATTATTATGGAGGCTCTTGATGGCCCATTTCCAGTTCTTATTTTAATTAACTTTATTCACTTTTACAGAAAATATAGCACACACTCTTTTATTGTCTTATTTTTAAAACAATTTTCCATAACTTATTTTTTCTTATTGAAATAAAATAAGTAGACTTGTATTAGGTAAAAACTTATGTTAAATTAGCTTTATATTAAGTTAAAGAAAATAATCCTGGACCAATCCTTTTAAATATTGTCTACTTGTGGTGGGATTAAATTTTTATCGAAGCTCTTTTTTCCTATTTTTATATTGAACAATCGAGTAAAAATAATGCGAGAATTTATAGTAGTTATAGTTTCTTTTTTAACTATTCCTTTAATGAATAAGAAGAAGATTCCGATTGGTCTAGCTATTTGTATTTGTGCAATACTGATGGCTTTGCTGGGAGGATTGAATTTATTAGAAATTAAAGAAGTGATGCTAAACACTTTTTTTGATATTGACAAAGTACAGCGATATATAGTAGTTGTAGAAATAGGCATTTTAGGAGTTTTAATCAAGAAGTATAAGATTATTGATGAAGTTATTAAATATATAGTGGAAGTAGTGAAGAATAAAAGAATAGTATTGATGTCTATTCCCGCTCTGGTGGGTTTGCTTTCAGTCCCGGGAGGAGCAATTATTTCTATTCCCTTTATTGATAAACTAGGAGAAGAATCTAATTTATCCATCAATCATAAAGCCATTATTAATTTAATTTTTAGACATATTGCTATGCACCTTTTACCCTATACTACTGGTTTTTTAGTGGTAACTTCTCTAATCCCTCAGCTTTCACTTTATAAATTGGTAGGTCTTAATGGTTTATTCGTAATATTATATTTAACCACTGCTTATTTTTTATATGTTAGGAAAGTGGAAAATAATAGCTCTCCTTCTACAAGTTCTATATTACCAAGTTTATTAAATCTACTTCTTTTTACTGCGCCAATATATTTAGCTGTCCTGTTAAATATTTTTTTTAGTATTCCTTTTTTTGTGGGAATGTTGGCAAATTTATTGGTTATATATTTACTTAAACCAAAAAAGACCTTTTTAATAGACATTATTCGAGCTTTTAATACCAGGATATTATTAGCCTTAATTGGTGTTTATTTAATTCAAGGGGTGATGGGTAAAATGGAAGCGATCTCTTCTCTGCTTTCCTCGATTTTTAATAATCCCCAGACTATAATGTTAGGCATTATTTTTACTTCTTTTTTCTTTGGAATGTCTACTGGTTTTCAGCCTACTGCCCTGGGGATTGTATTACCTATCTTGGCAACTTTACCTCTTTCCGAGAATCGTATATTACTTTATTGCCATTCTACCTTTGTATGGTCTTTTGTGGGTTACTTTTTTTCGCCTTTACATTTGTGCCAACTATTTACTTGTGAGTATTTGAAAATTTCTACCTTAGATCTCTACAAAGATTATAAAAAATTTTTTTTCTATTTAATAATTATCCTGATACTAAGTTATTCTATTCTAGGTTTATTCCTAAAATAAATCAGAAAAAGCTATTTTATTCGAGAACCTCCCAACTACCAATATTTCATTCAAAACATTCTACTATTTGTACTACGAGGTTTAAGCCTTTAGACTATGAATAGAAATATTGATTATTTTTTGATAAAATTAAAATAAAGACCAATGAGGCTTCAAGGATAGTATTTTTAACTGTATCAGCATTTGATAGATTTAATATTATCTTAGTGAAACTTATATGAAAATTGTTAATACGGATTTTTTTAATGAAAAGAATGATAATTTAAATTGGTAAAAAAAATTGAAAGGGATATTTTTTTTGAAAAAAATATTTTATGAAAGGTTGATAAAAATGGAAAGAATTGCCTATAGTATTTTGATTATTGTAGCAATAGCCTGGATAATTGCTTGGATGGTAGGAATGTTTCAAAATATGTGGATAGGAATTATTGGCCTGGCTATGTTGGTGGGACTGGGTTTGCTTTTTATCAAGGTATTACACGATAGAATGAAGAGTAGCAAAGAGGATCGTTATTCCAGAGAAGTGGAAAAGTAAGGAGGTGGATGTTTAAAATGCTATTAACTACTCAAAATCAGTTTTCTGACTATGAAATTATTCAGACCCTGGGATTGGTTAAAGGGAATACAGTTCGCGCACGTCATGCAGGTAAAGATATTTTAGCTACCTTCCGCAATGTAGTAGGAGGAGAGATAGAGGAATATACTAAATTACTTGCTGAATCTAGGGAACAGGCTATCGATCGAATGATTGAGATGGCTAAAACAATGGGAGCCGATGGTATTGTGGGTATTCGGTTTACTACTTCTTCTATTATGCAAGCAGCTTCAGAGATGTTTGTCTATGGCACTGCAGTAAAATTAAAGAAAAAATAGTCCAAGAAAATGCTTAGGTACAGGGTTAGCTTATTCTGAAATTTTGAGATATTAATCTGTAGAAATAGATTTAACCGATACTTTTTATATTAATGGAAAAAGAAAATATAATTACAGAAAAAGACATTATCTTTATTCACTCAAATGGGCTTGGAGTATTTTTAGTAAGTAAAAGGGGAAATGGAAAAAAATTATAAAATAAATTTGATCTAAACAGGTATAAGGGATTCTGGTTTATGCAAGGGTATAAAAGATGGTTGTTTAATGCAAATAATTAATTATCCTTTTTTTAAAGGCAGGGAGATTACAAAGAATATAAGAGAAGGAAAAATAAATGAAGATAAATATATTTACCTCAAAAGAAGATATGAGTAAGGCAGCTGCTGAAAAGGCAGCAGAGATATTGAAGAAAACAATTCAGCAAAAGAGAGAAGCGTATTTTATTGCTGCTACTGGGGCTTCTCAATTTGGATTTTTAGATCATCTTACTCAGATTGCCGATATTGATTGGTCCAGGACTACCATGTTTCACTTAGATGAGTATATTGGTTTACCTGAAGAGCATCCAGCAAGCTTTAGAAAATACCTTAAAGAAAGGTTGATCAATAAAGTTCATCCAGGCAAAGTTTATTTAATATCCGGAGATGCTCCTGATCCAGAAAACGAATGTGAAAGATTAAATAAGATTATCAATCAGTATGAGATAGATGTTGCCTTTGTGGGTATAGGAGAGAATGGACATCTTGCCTTTAACGATCCGCCAGCTGATTTTGAAACGGAAAAACCCTACATTATTGTGCAATTAGATATTGCTTGCCGAAGACAACAATTAGGAGAGGGATGGTTCAAAACCCTGGAGGAAGTTCCCCGAAAAGCTATTTCTATGTCCATAAAGCAGATTATGAAATCCAAAGCTATTATTTGTACCGTACCTGACCGAAGAAAAGCCCAGGCGGTAAAGAATTGTTTTGGGGAGGGGGAGGTTTCTCCTCAATATCCAGCATCCATCTTAAAGCAACATAAACATTGTTATGTCTTTTTAGATGAACAATCTTCTATAGGCTTAAAGTAATTAAGATTAGTTATAGTTAAACAGGAGAAAATAAGATGGTAGGACGCGTTGTTCTTCTTAATGGAAAACTGATCACTCCTTTTCGAGAAATAGAAAAGGGATTCGTGTTAATTGGGGAGGATTTAATTGAGAAGATAGGAACAATGGATGAAATTATCATCCCAGAAGGATCCAAGATTATTGATGTCCAAGGTTTATATATTAGTCCTGGTTTTATAGATTCTCATCTACATGGTGCCTTTGGTGGTTCGGTTATGTCTGCTACAGAAAAGGATTTAAGACTCATGGCTCAAGGCTTGGTGAAATGTGGTACTACCTCATTTATACCTACTACTCTTTCTGCTCCCTGGGAAAAGGTTGTAAAGGCAGTAGATTGTATTTCCCAAACTATGAAAAAAGATTTACAGGGTGCTAGGATTTTAGGAATACATATCGAAGGACCTTATATTAGTTTAGAACAAAAAGGCGCTCAAAACCCTGAGCATATCTATCCCCCCAATCCTGAGCAATATATACCTTTGTTAGATAAATATCCCAATATTTTAAGAATAACCGCAGCACCAGAAATTCCAGGAGGTCTAGAATTGGGTCAGGAATTAAAGAGAAGAAATATTGTAGCGGCTATTGGTCATTCTAATGCTACCTATCCCCAGGTACTTCAAGCGGTGGAAAATGGTTATAGCCATGTTACTCATATGTTTTCTGCTATGTCTGGAATACAGAGGATTAAAGGTTATCGTATCTCGGGAGTAATTGAATCAACCCTCTTACTTGATGAGCTAACTACAGAATTAATCGCTGATGGGCATCATCTTCCTCCCAGTTTGATGAAGCTGGTATTACATTGTAAAGGGATAGGTAAGGTGTGTCTGGTGACTGATTCAATGCAAGCAGCTGGATTAGGCCCGGGCAAGTACGAATTGGGTGGCTTGGAGGTAATAGTAGAGTCAGAAATTCCAGAAGAATTTGAAATTCAGACCCAGGAGAATAATTATGTAGCTAAATTAATTGACCGCTCTGCCTTTGCTTCCAGTGTCTCTACTATGGATAAGTTAATAAAAAATATGGTCAAACAAGGTGATCTCAGTATCAGACAGGCGGTGCAATTAGCTACCTACAATGTGGCCAAGATTCATTACTTAGAAAATAAAATTGGAATTTTAGCAGAAAACAAAAAAGCAGATATCACTGTTTTTGATGAGGGAATAAATGTAAAAATGAGTATTGTTGAGGGCAAAGTAGTATATGGATCTTGGCAATGATATCAGCGCAGAAAAAATTTGGAGGTATAAAAACATTTATTTGAATTTTACAAATTTTATGCCTAGTTACGAATTTGGTAAGGAAGAAAATAATGAAAGAATGGGAATCATTATTAAAAAATCATTCAATCTCCTGGTTATTAGAAGATGATAATCCTTCAGTAAAGTATTTTACCCTGATAGACCTTTTGGGAAAAGCAAAAAGCGATCCGGAAGTAATCCAGACAAAAAAGGATATTGTCTGGAAGGGAATTGTTCCTAAGATTCTATCTAAACAGAAAGAAGGCGGCTATTGGGAAAAAGAAGATAGCTTTTATACTAACAAATATAAAGGAAGGGTGTGGCAATTACTAATACTAGCAGAGTTGGGAGTCCATAAAGATCTTGATATTAGAATAGAAAAAGCTGCTGAATTTATTCTAAATCATTCTCAGGATCGATTAAGGCATGGATTTTCTGTCTATCCCAGTAGCAGATGGGGAGGCGGAAGAGCTAGTAGCGTAATACCCTGTCTTACCGGTAATATGGTATTTAGTCTAATTAGGGTTGGTTTCTTTACTGATGAGAGAGTACAAAAAGCTATTCAATGGATTATTACTTATCAACGTTTTGATGATGGAATTAAAAGATTTCCAAAAGATTGGCCTTATGATCAATCAGGGCAGAGCTGTTGGGGGAAACATTCCTGTCATATGGGGGTAGTAAAAACCTTAAAAGCTCTTGCAGAGATTCCTGTTGCCCGAAGAAATAAAGCAGTAAAAGAAACTATAGAACTAGCAGTAGAATATTTACTTAAGCATCATATTTATAAGCAAAGTCATAATTTAGAAAAGGTAGCTAAACCTGGTTGGCTTCGTCTGGGTTTTCCCTTAATGTATCAGGATGATATATTAGAAATTTTAGAAATATTGACTCGACTGGAATGTTATGATGAAAGGATGCAAGAGGCGATTAAAATTCTAATTTCTAAGCAAAATGAGCAGGGTAAATGGATATTGGAAAATACCTTTAATGGTAGATTTCAGGTTAATATGGGAAAAAAGGTGAACCTAGTAAGTGGATAACCTTGAATGCCTTAAGGGTATTAAAAAGATATTATCACTTACCTGAATTAAACTAAGATGAATTATTGTGTAGTTTGAATCTTTTCTACAAGAGCAATTAAGATTAGACTTTTTATGGAAAAATAAAGAGATATAAATTTAAATAAGGTAAAAAAAGCTGATTATTTTTCGAATTTTGGAAAAGTTGTCGGTAGATGAAAGATTATAAAACCTTTAACTGAACTCTTACTACTACCTTTTGTCTGAATATTTGGTTAGATGAGAGAATGTTAAGGGCGAAGAGGTAAGGTGTGAGCAATTTTTCTTTCAATTTCTTGAAAAAATATATCCGTCTTTTTATCCTCTAGATTATATTTTTTGTAGACCCAATCAGCATAATGGTAGTTCATTCTATCTATAATTATATAATCTACCTTTCCTTTTAAAATATTAGTCAGTTCTTCTGCTCCCGGGAGTAAGGGGGCAATCATAGCATAAGTTTTCAAGCCTGCTTGGTGCAATTTATTAAGGGCAATAACTCGATCTTTTATACTTGGAGAGTTAGGTTCAAAAAGTTTTTTGATGGTTTCATCAGCAGTAGCAATACTGAAACCAATCTGAAAATTTTTACCTTTTTTTAAAATATCTAAATCTCTTAACACCAAAGGTGATTTTGTTTGGATGACTACCGACCAATTATTTTCAGCTAGTATTTCTAAACACTGACGGGTAATTTTGTATTTTGCCTCAATTGGTTGGTAAGGATCGCATACCCCACTTATCCATACTTCTCCCTTTCTTTTTTTAGTGATCTCTTTCTGGAGTAACTCAGGTGCGTTAGTTTTTGCATCAACAAATTTACCCCAGGGTTCAAGATGTCTGGAATATTTTTTCATGAAACGGGCATAACAATAAAAGCAACCATACTGGCAGCCGAGAAAGGGATTAATCACATAAGGATAGATTTTAGATTTAGATAGAATACTTTTAGAAATTATTTCTTTTATAACCATAATATAATTTAATTTATCAAAAAATCAATAGAATAACAAGATGCCCTGGCTTTAATAGCTTAAACGTATTTCTATAAGATGATTTATTCAGTAGAATTGGTGATTTTATTGTAGACAAAAAGAAGGCAAAAATCTATAAAATCTGGTCTGGTTTTCCTTTATGAGTAAAAGTTATTTAGTTATGGTAAAATTTATTTAGAAGAGCTGTTTGTTAAGATATACTTTGAAAAGGAGAAGTTTTATATCTTGTATTGGAGAAAAAATTTAAGAAATAGGAGAGTAGTTTGAGCAATGAGAGTATGGGATATTCATCCCGGGTATCTTTCCTGGCGGAATCTATTAGGGGAACATGCAGAAATCCATGCCTTATATAGCATTATTACTAATAATAAAAAAGGATATTGCCATCATCCAGAAACGAAGCGGTGGGTTGATAAGGTAGATCTCTTAATTTTAAGGCATAATTTATTGGTTAAAGAATTAACTTTGCGAGAATTCAAACATCATAGCTCTTTAAATTTTTTAAACTACCCACTTATAGACAATCTTGAAAATTATCCCTGGTTAGTAGATTTACCTTCAAAACAGTTTACTATCCTGCAAGAAAAATATCATAAAAGAAACCAGCGTGGACGAATTCCGCTTCCAAATTTCGGAACCGAATTTTGGGCTCATCATAAGTACTCGATAATGGCTCGAGGATATCAATACTATAAAGAAATTCAGAATTTTCTAAGTAATAGACCTGTTTTCTTTATTACTGATGATGATGAATTAATTTTAAAGGTTCTGGATATTATGAAGAAACCTATTTCTCCTTTGGCTTTGCGAAATGTTGTATTACATTTGTGGGGTTATTTTAAAAATCAGGCTACACAAATGGAAAAAGATAATTTTTTTAATTTATATCTTTCTTCGGAAAAAATAAAATTTCTCTATTGCTTATCTAAAAAATATCAGAAAAGCTATCTTCTTCATTCCACCATCTTTGCCGATTTTTTAGTTGATTAGATTAATAGTTGAGAAAGAGTAATTTTAAAGTAAAAACAATGTTATATTGACAAAAGGTGTATAATTAAAGGCATAAAGAAAATAGTGTTTTAAAAAATTTAATCAGGTGAAATTATGGAAGAACAGATTATCTTAGAAAAACTAATTAATTTAGATTCCAGAATAAGTGAGTTAAATGAAAAAAGAAAAAAACAATTAGAGGAGTTAAGTGAAAAATACAAAGAAGAGGAAAAGAAGATTATTACCCAATATAAAGAATTAATTAAAAAAGAAACTAAAAATATCATACAAAAGATGAGACAAGAAACAGAAGAGGAAGTTAACCAATTAAAATTAGAAGGCAAAAAACAGTTAGACAGTATGCAAAGAAATTTCGCCAGATATTTAGAAAATATTATTGAAGAAGTAATTAAGAATATTTTTGCTTTAAAAGATTAATAATTAAATTATGGATAAGATTATTATTTATTCAGCTGTTAATACTAAAATCAAGGTTATGGAAAGAGAATTTTTAGAACCAGTAGATTACGTGAACCTATTAAGGATGAGGTCCATTCCTGACGCAGTTCATTATTTAAAGGAAAATTTATATTATAAAAAGATATTGGAAGAAATAAACCCCGATACAGTTAGCAGAAGAGACATAGAAGACATTCTAAAGCGTAGTATGATTGATAATATTGATAAATTAATTCATTATTTTCACAATGATTATAGAAAATTTGTTCGTTCTCTCTATATGAAATACGAGATAGAGGACTTGAAGACCCTAGCTCGGGCAATTTTTAACCGGGAAAAACCACAGGAAATTGAAACACCATTGTACTTTTTAGGCAAATATAGTCAAATAGAAGCCGATATACTTTTTAACGCGGGCACTATCAGAGATTTGATTTATTCATTAGAAGGTTCAGAATTTTATGAATTTCTAATTCCTCTGGTTGATGGTAGAAGAGAGAATCTTTTTCGCTTGGAGATGGCTTTAGATACCAGTTATTTCAATATTGTTCAAAGTAGAAAGTATAAGATTTTTCCTAAAGATAGGGAATTACTTAAAAAATGGGAAGGCTTAGTGGCAGATTTGTATAATCTTCAATGGATATATAGAGGTAAGAAATTTTATCGTTTATTGCCTGAGGAATTGTTGAATTACACTATTAGTTTTGGAGATAAATTAAATTATCAAGATAGACAAAGAATGTGTTATGCCCGGAATTTAGAAGAATTATACCAGATGACCCTGGATTCCCCGTACGGATTTTTGTTTAAAAAAGAAGAAATATACACAGATATTTTTATGGAAAGACGGATTAATAGATTTATATACTATAGGTTAAAAGAGTTAAGTCGTCAAGAACCTTTAAGTATTATTCAGATTATAGAATATATCTGGTTATATGAATTAGAAGTTAAAGATATTGTAGCTATTATTGAGGGTCTTAGATACGGTTTGCCCAGCGAAGAGACCAGAAAATTTCTCGTGAAGGTGATATAATCAAGGAGAAGTAAGCATGAGCGTAGAAAAGATGAAAATTTTAGGGGTAATAGGTAAGAAAAATCTTTTAGAAAAGGTTTTACGTCAGGTTATTTTAAGTGAGAATATGCATATGACCAATGCTTTATCCAGAGTGAACTCTGCTGATTTTTTCTTACCTCCTTCGGAAAAGAATATAGAAGCATTGGAAGAGGAACCTTTTCTAAAGCCTTATTCTGAGAAACGTGATTTTTCCCAAGATGAAAAAATTGTAAATTTATTTTTAAAAATTTTTAATATAGAACCACAATTAAACAAAGATTTTTTAACCGAAGAGTATGATTACGATGATTTTATGCGACAATTTTTTAATGTTTATAAAGAGATTTCCTCTATTGTCGATGAAATTGATATAAAATTAAGAGAAATCGATCAAAAAAGAGAATACATCAATAATCTAAAATACTTAACTAAATTTGATTTGGATATAAATAATTTTATTAATATGCAGTATTTGGTATTCAGAATAATACGAATTACCAGAGAAAATTATGATAAATTAAAAAGAAATTACGAGAATATTCCAGCAGTTGTGTTAAAGGTTGCAGTAGAAGGAGGATATGTTGTTTTAATTTCAATTGCTCCAGTAACTCTAGAAGAAACTTTAGAAAAGATTTTCAGCTCATTAAATTATTCTATTCTACCTCTTCCTAAAGAAGTAAATGGTACCGCCCAAGAGGTTATCGAGCAATTTACCAGAAATATCGAAGAAGATCAAAAGAAGATCGAAGCTCTTAAAAGTTCTATTGAAGAATATAAGATAAAATATAGAGACGAATTAAAAAAATTATTTTCCAGATTGGAAATGGAAAAGAAAATTGAAGAGTTAAAATCAGAGATTGCTATAGGAAAAAAATTATTTTTTATGTTTGGGTTTGTACCCGTAAGTTATGTTTATCAATTAAAAGATGAATTAGAAAAAAACTTTAGAGATAAACTGATAATTTTAATCGATGATGCAAATACCACCTCTTTCGGGATAACTCCGCCTACTAAATTAAAAAATTTTAAAATATTCAAGCCATTTGAAAGCTTGATAAAAATGTATGGTATTCCAGCTTATCAGGAAAAGGACCCCACCATTTTTTTCGCCCTATCTTATATGCTGCTCTTTGGTTTAATGTTTGGTGATGTAGGGCAGGGCTTTATTCTAATTTTAGGAGGCATTATTTTAGGATTAATCTACAAAAAAACAGATTTTGGTGGACTGCTCAGCAGGTTAGGCTGTAGTTCCGTGATCTTTGGATTTCTTTTTGGGAGCGTTTTTGGTTCTGAGGAGATCTTGCCTGCCCTTTTAGTAAGACCAATGGAAAATATCAATAAATTACTTATTTTTTCAGTTCTTTTAGGAGTGTTACTTATCTTAAGCAGTTATATATTTAATTTTATTAATATCAAAAATAAAAAAGCCACAGGAGAAATGTTATTTGAAAGTAATGGTTTGGCAGCCTTTACTTTTTATGTTTTATTATTGTATGTTATATTTCGGGTTTTCATCAAACAGGGAACTCTTTTGCCTATATTATGGATCAGTTTGTTAGGGTTATTATTAGCAATATTCTTCAAAGGATTATTAATATCTAAGTTGTTTCCCCAAGAGAAAGCGTATAAAAAGATTTCTTTAAACGAATATGTTGAAGGAGGTTTTGGCATTATAGAAATGCTTCTTTCCATGCTTTCTAATACGATTTCTTTTATTAGAGTAGGAGCTTTTGCCTTGAATCATGTGGGACTTTATATTGCTTTTCTTACTCTTTCTCATATGGTGAATTCTTCCTGGGGTAGCTGGGCTATTCTTATTTTGGGAAACATAATTATTCTTACTTTAGAAGCTTTGATTGTATTTATTCAAGCCTTACGATTGGAGTATTATGAACTTTTTACTAAGTTTTATAGAGGAAATGGAATTGAATATACCCCAGCAAGAATTAATAGCAGTTTATTAGAAGAAGAGAAGAAAATATTGAAAACCAATAAAATTAGATTTTCTTGGATAAGAAAAATACTATCATTTTTCAGGTTTAGAAAAGGGGGTTTAGGTCTATATGTTTATGATCTTGTTTATAGCTATGTTAATAGCAGGGCTCACTATAGCCATCGGTTTTTATCTTGTCCTTAAAAAAGATAGTAAGAATTTAGCTAAAATAGGAAGATTAGTTAAATTATCTTTGGTATCTTATATTGTTCTGGTGGCAGTTTTTCTTTTGATGATAATTCCTAATATTGCGAGGGCGCAATCGCTTGCAGATTCTTCTTCGGGAATGGGATTTTTAGCTGCTGCAATATCTACTGGATTGGCTACTATAGGCGCGGGTTATGCAGTGGGTGCGGTTGGCTCTTCTGCCTTGGGAGCGGTCTCTGAGGATCCAAATATTTTAGGTAAAACCTTAATATTTGTAGGTTTGGCAGAAGGAATTGCTATCTATGGGTTGATTGTCTCGATTATGATACTGGGTAGATTATAAAGTAAGAGGAATATATGAAAATATTTTTAATTAGCGATAATACTCATACTCTAGCTGGGATGAGATTGGCGGGTATAGAGGGAGTAGTAGTCCACCGCAGGGAAGAAGTATTAAGAGAGATCGAGAAGGTAAAAGCAAGAAGTGACATTGGGATTTTACTTATCACTGAATTATTAGCAGAGAAGTTACCTAATGAGATCAATGAAATGAAGTTATCCCATATTTTGCCGGTTATTGTAGAAATTCCAGATCGCCATGGGACCAGACGTCCTCCCGATTTTCTTACCAGATATATTAAGGAATCAATAGGGATTAGAATTTGAGGTGAATAGACGCTATGTCCAATACTATAGAAGATAAGATATCTATATTTACTAAGGTAATTCATGAGAGAATTGAACATGATTGTCAAGAGAAACGGAAAAATCTCATAGATTACTATGAAAATAGGATAAAGGGGTTAATTAAGGAATACGAAGGGAAGAAAAAGGTAGAAATAGAAAAGATTGTTAAAGAAGAACAAAGTAGAAAGCAGGAAATCATTTCCAAAAATAAATCCAGTATACGCTTACAAATTTTAAGAAAAAGACAGGAATTTGTAGAAAGAATTAAGAAAGAAGTGAAAAAAAGAATTAAAGATTTGGTAAAAAGCAATGAATATAACCTTTTTTTAGAAAAGGCTATAAAAAAGGTTTTAGTTTATTTTTCGGAAGATAAATTTTTATATTTAAGATTTAATAAAGATGATTTCAACTACAGACAGGAGACAATTTTAAAAATTATTCACTCTTTGCGAGATGAAAATACTTATAAAATTGAATTTGATGATCATTTATTGGGAGGTGTTTTTGCCAGAAGTAATAAAGGTAAAATGGAAGTGGATTTTACCATTAATACTATTCTGGAGGAAAATGATAAATTAATTGCCCAAATTTTATTCTCATATTTAAGTAAGGAGAATTAGGATGAGTGGACGTGGCAAAATATTCCATATTAATGGGCCGGTAGTTAAGGCAGAAGATATGGAAGATTTTAAAGTGCGAGAAATGGTAATGGTAGGTAGTAAAAGGCTCATCGGGGAAGTGATTTCTTTAGAGAGAGAAATAGGGACCATTCAAGTCTATGAAGATACCACTGGACTTAAAGTGGGTCAAGAAGTACTTGGCACAGGTAAACCATTATCGGTTAGATTAGGACCTGGTATCATTGGTAATATTTTTGATGGTATCGAAAGACCACTTTCTGAAATTTACGCCTCTGGATTACCCTATATTCCTGATAGTCTGGGGCTTAGTTCTCTGGATAAGAAAAAGATGTGGGATACTAAAATTATAGTTAAATCAGGTGATATTTTAAAAGCAGGCGATATCTTTGCTGAGATTAAAGAAACCAAAATGATTGTGCATAAGTTAATGATTCCTACTGGTTTTCAGGGTAAAGTGGTAAGTGTAGTTAAAGATGGTTATTATAGTCTTGAAGATATACTACTGGTAATATCAGATGAAAATGGTAAAAATTATGAAATTAGAATGTATCAGGAATGGCCGGTAAGACAGCCTAGACCGGTCCAAAAAAGAATGCCTCTAGGAAAACTACTCATTACCGGACAAAGGATTATTGATACTTTTTTCCCTTTAGCCAAAGGTGGAACAGCTGCCATTCCAGGAGGCTTTGGTACCGGTAAGACAATTACCCAGCATCAATTAGCTAAATGGAGTGATGCTAATCTGATTGTGTATATAGGTTGTGGAGAACGTGGTAATGAAATGACTGAAGTTCTGGAAGATTTTCCTAAAATTAAAGATCCCAATACTGGTAATCTTCTTATAGAACGTACCGTCCTTATTGCGAATACTTCTAATATGCCAGTAGCTGCTCGAGAAGCTTCCATTTATACAGGAATTACTATTGCTGAATATTTTAGAGATATGGGATATAATGTGGCGATAATGGCTGATTCTACTTCCAGATGGGCGGAAGCCCTGAGGGAAATTTCAGGAAGATTAGAAGAGATGCCTGCTGAAGAAGGATATCCTGCTTATCTTGCTTCAAGATTGGCAGCTTTTTATGAAAGAGCAGGATATTTTAAAAATCTTAATGGTACAGATGGCTCCATTACTATCATTGGAGCAGTCTCTCCGGCGGGGGGAGATTTTTCTGAGCCAGTTACTAAATCTACTAAGAGATTAGTAGGAACCTTTTTAGCGCTGGATAGAGAATTAGCTTACGCCAGACATTTTCCCTCCATTAATTGGATATTATCTTATAGTGGTTATCTATCCATTTTAAAAGATTGGTTTAGAGATAATGTAGCTTCAGATTTGTTGGATATTAGATCAAAATTAATGGGAATACTGCAAGAAGAAAATAAATTAATGGATATAGTAAAACTAGTAGGTGAGGATGTTTTACCAGATGAGCAAAGGATAATTTTAGAGATTGCACGAATTATCAAAAATGGATATTTACAACAAAGTGCTTTTCATCCCCAAGATTTATATACCGATATTCCCAATCAATACTATATGCTTAAAGTTATTGATTGCCTTTATGAAAGAGCGTATCAATGTATCAAAAAAGGGATACCTCTCTCCAAAGTTAAAGAAGATCAACTTTTTTCAGAGATTATTATGATGAAATATAAAATTAAAGAACAAAAGCTGAAATTATTTCATCAATTAATCGATAGAATTAATGCATATTATGATAGTCTTGAAAAAACATATAAAGAGGGATTTACAGATGAAAATAAAATATCTGAAATTGAATAAGGCACAGGGTCCCTTAATTATTATGGATGAAGTCCAGGATGCAATTTATGGGGAAATTGTAGACATTCAAGTATCCGATACTGAACATCGCACAGGTCAGGTCATTCAGATTGATAGAGGGAAAGTGATTATTCAGGTATTTGAAGGTTCTTCAGGTATTTCCTTAAATGATGTAGCAATAAGTTTTTCTGGTAAACCAATGGAAATCCCTTTATCTCACGAAATTTTAGGTAGAGTCTTTAATGGTATGGCTAAGCCAATAGACCAGGCTGGTGAAATTTATTCCACCCAAAGTTATGATATAAATGGAAGACCTATAAATCCTGTTGCCCGGCTTTATCCCAGAAACTATATCCAGACTGGAATTTCTGCTATTGATGGTCTTATGACCCTGATCAGAGGTCAAAAATTACCTATTTTTTCTGGAGATGGTCTTCCCCATAATCAAGTTGCCGCCCAAATCGTAAGACAAGCAAGAATTTCAGAAGAAGAGGCTCAAAACTTTGCGATAGTTTTTGCAGCTATTGGGCTTAAGCACGATGAAGCCGATTTTTTTAATCAAGCCTTTGAAGAAGTTGGAGCCAGGGAGCGAGTAACTATGTTTTTAAATTTAGCTGATGATCCAGTTATTGAAAGGATTCTTACCCCCCGCTGCGCTCTAACTGCTGCAGAATATCTAGCTTTTGAATGTAATATGCATGTTTTAGTGATACTTACGGATATGACCAGCTATTGTGAAGCTTTAAGAGAGATTTCTTCCGCAAAGGAGGAGGTCCCTTCTCGCAAGGGTTATCCCGGGTATCTTTATTCAGATTTGGCTAGTCTTTATGAGCGAGCAGGGATGATCAAAGAAAATAAAGGCAGTATAACCCAGATACCTATTCTAACTATGCCCAATGATGATATAACTCATCCTATCCCGGATCTAACCGGTTATATCACTGAGGGTCAGATTGTTTTAAATCGTTCTTTATTTCAAATGGGAATCTATCCTCCTATCAATGTTCTTCCTTCCTTATCCCGTTTAATGAAAGATGGAATTGGAAAAGAATATACCCGCGAAGACCATCCAGATGTGGCCAACCAGATATTTACTGCTTATTCCAAAGTACAGGAAATAAGAGCCTTAGCCCAGATTATCGGCGAAGACGAGCTATCCGATAGTGATCGTAAATATATGGAATTTGGTCGCCAATTTGAAAGAAAATTTGTTAGACAGGATTTTGAAGAATATAGAGATATAGATCAGACCTTAAATCTTATGTGGGAATTACTCAAAATTTTACCAGAACAAGAACTTACCAGAATTGAACCTGCTCTGGTAAAAAAATATTTAAAAGGATAAATTTAATATGCAGGAAAATATTGCCTCAACCAAAGCTAATTTAATTGCCGCTCAAACAGCTTTAGAATTTTCAAAAAAAGGATTCGAATTATTAGACAAAAAGAGGAATGTGCTGATTAAAAATTTAATTTCTTTTACCGAAAGAGCAAAAGAGATCCAGCAAAAAATGAGAATAATATTTAAAGAAGCTTATGAAGCCCTAATTGTAGCTAATATAACTCTTGGAATTAACGAGGTATACGAAGTTGCTCGTTCAATTCCACTAACTACTACTAAATTTGATATCCTTACCTATAGTATAATGGGAGTAGAGATACCAAAAATAAAATATGAGCAACACGAAATCGTTCCTTGCTATAGTTTTTATCATACTAATACTGCTTTGGATATGGCCCTGCAAAAATTCCAACAGGTAAAATATCTCCTTTATGATTTAGCAGAAATCGAAGATTCAATTTATCGATTAACTATAGAAATAAAGAGGACACAAAAACGTACCAATGCACTAAAAAATGTTCAAATACCCAAATATGAAGCCTTGGTCAAATTTATTTCAGAGGATTTAGAAGAAAAAGAAAGGGAAGATTTTTTCCGATTAAAGGTTTTAAAAAAGAAAAAATTTTAGTCTTTTTCTGCGAAAGTTTCTATGGATTTAAGGTCAGAAAAAAATTACGGTAAAATTTTTAAATTTTATGTTATTATATTTTAGTAGATTAATTTAAAAATAAATTAATTTCTATAAGTAAAATTAGAAAAAGGAGGATGAAAAAGTATGCCAGAATTTGTAAACCCCTTTTCCGGTTTAAAAAGCGAGAGAAAATTAACTAGAGAAGAGTTAATCAGGGCTATTAGATTTATGATATCTGCTGAATATGAGGCAGTTCAATTATATATGCAACTTGCAGAATCGATTGATCATCAATTAGCTCAGGAAGTATTAAGGGATATTGCTGATGAGGAAAGGGTTCATGCTGGTGAATTCCTTAGGCTCTTAAAAGAACTGGCTCCCGAAGAAGAGAAGTTTTATGCTGAAGGAGCCAAAGAAGTAGAAGAAGAAATTAAAAAAATTAAAAAGTAAAAAAAGTTATTAAAGAGTAAAAATTTTAATTAAATAAAGCCGGAAAAATAATTGATCTCCAGGATAAATTAATTATTTCGAGGAGTTAATTTAATATTAGAGGAGTTATTAGAATTTGTTAACAAACGTAGAAGAGATGAAGATGAAAAAATTGAGCATAGAGGTGTAGAGAGAGATTTAAAAAAGCTCAATAATGATTTTTTAGAAATTACTTATCAAAATAGAAAACAGACTCAATAGAACTATCATAATAAACCGAAAAATGTTTTTGAGGATTTATTAAATAGAGCATTTTTATTGCCAGATTTTAATACTATTCCACAACGAAGTGATCATGGTTGGGATACTATATTGATTGTGGGAAGAGCAATTCACCTTTATTTTATAATAGTAGAATGTAAGATTGCAATACAAAGAAGATGTTCTTATCTCCTCAAGAATGAAAATTACCTGTATACCCTGAAAAGTTATTGTATCTATTTATTTAAGGATAAACTAATTGGTGCTTATAAAGATTACGCATAAATATATGCTATTAATGGTTCCGGATTTTCCAAGAGAATTAGAAGTTTGTTACCCCAAATTTAAAATTCGAATAGGTTTTCATCTTTCCTTTATATCTTAATCTACATTATTAAATTTGGTTAATCAATATAGAAAGACCCCCATTTTAAATCATAATTGGATTAAATCCTTTATTCAGAAAGAAAAAAGCTATAAGAGATAAAGACCTTGAAGAAATATTTCAACAAGCAGAAAGCACTTTCAAATTTCAGCGAAGGTTGCTTTTATTAAATTGGATATGAATGTGGTGTCTTTAGTTATTAAGGAAATAATAAGTGAGATACCTGAATTGGTAATTCCTGTAAAGAAAAGGATTATAGATTATGTTAATATAGAACTTGATTATTATAAAATATGGGAAAGAATTTTAAAAGGGTAAGGAAAGAGTTCATTGCCAATTGATCAAGGTATAATAGAAAATATTTTAAATAATTAATGCGGTATAAGGGGTTTACTAGTATGAATAATAAATGGTCAAATCATTCTATCAAGGCCAGAATTATTACGGGAATATCTTTTGGATTAGGCCTACTTTTTGATTACTTTTTCTATGATAAAATGCCTCCTGGTATCTCCTTCCCCCTGTATATTTTAATGATTATAGTAGGTCTTTTAGTCCTAGCGAAATTGTTGAGGAAACAACTAAAAAAAGAGGTCCTTTTAATTTTAGGATTAGCTATATTCTTTAGTATGATGGTCTTTATCCGAGCCAGTATACTGCTTACCTTTTTTAATATTTTTGCTTCTTTACTATTATTATTAATTGTTGTCCAGATATCTTTTAGT
Source organism: Candidatus Atribacteria bacterium UBA6251 (assembly GCA_002441285.1). Lineage (GTDB taxonomy): Bacteria > Atribacterota > Phoenicimicrobiia > Phoenicimicrobiales > Phoenicimicrobiaceae > UBA6251. The sequence continues at coordinate 29,700 of DJVR01000014.1, forward strand.
GAGATGTCAACAAAGAGATTTTCTATTGAAAATTATTTAAAGATCTTTCTTTTACCATTTAAATTTATTCATCCTTTATGGCAAACTTTGTCCGATTTATTTTCTTTTGGAGAAACAAAAAGAGAGGTATTAATTTTTTTCCAGATTATGAGGGGAGTTTTAATTGCTATTCCTGTCTTGTTTGTTTTTCTATTTCTCTTTTCTTCTGCAGATTTAATTTTCCACCAGTATATTACAAGTTTACTTAATATTGATCAAGGAGCAGAGATAATTTTAAGGCTTGTTTTAATTTTAATAATAACCCTAATTTTTACTGGGGCATATACTTATACCTTTCGAGATCAAAAGTCTGAAGCTATTATTGCACAGAGCAATAAAAAATATATCTTTGGTTATGTAGAAAGTTTCATTCTGTTTGGGGGAGTGAATATTCTATTTCTTATTTTTATATTTATTCAATTAACTTATCTTTTTGGAGGTGAAAATAATATATCTATTCAAGGTTTTACCTATGCTGAATATGCCCGGCGAGGATTTTTTGAGTTGATGGTGGTAGTGATTATTTCTTTAATTTTACTTTTAGTTATAGAAAAATATATTACTAAAAAGGAGGATAAGTATATTCGAATTTTTAAGTTTTTATCCATCACTTTAATTATTCAAGCAATTTTAATTGATTATTCTGCTTTTACTCGTTTGTATTTATATGAAAAAGCATATGGGTTTACCATATTAAGGTTTTATAGCCAAGCATTAATAATTTTATTAGCTGTTATTTTTTGTTTATTACTGTACAAAATCTATAAGAATCTGAATGAACACAAATTTGTTTTATATCTTTTTATTTTGCTCGTTTTATTTTGGGCGGGAATGAATTTTCTTAATCCTGATGCTTTTATAGCACGACGAAACATAGAAAGATTTGAGGTTACTGGGAAATTGGATACAGATTATTTGATTCATCTTTCCGAAGATGCTATACCTGTTACCATTGAGTTATTAAATATTACCAACCAAGAATTTGGGAAAAATTATTTTCAGGAATTATATTGGATTACCAAAAACAGAAATTCTTCTTATTTTTCAAAATGGCAATCATTAAATATATCTCGACTAAGAGCTAATAAAATTCTTGATTTAAAAGTTTTAGAGCTTGAACCATAGAAATTGGGGAGTTTTTTGTTTATTTTTCATAAGCTCTAAGCCTCATATACTTCTTTTTAAACTTCCTTAGGTGTAGGGCATTTATAATGATTCTTGGTTACAGCTTTTTTAAAGATATATATTGACCGATAGAAGCTATGAATATAATTATGCCTAGGGAAAGCCAGCTTGATTCATAAGTTCCTTTTAAATCAGCAATGTAACCAAAGATGGGTGGAGCGACCAACATTCCCGCTCGCATAAAAAGAGAAGCAAATCCCATAGCCATACCTATCTTTTCTTCTTTTACATTTTCTGCACAATACTGAACCAGAGCAAAACCGATGCCGGCAGTAGTTTTAGATAATTGGTAATCTAACACCAAAAAAAGGGCAAAATGAGCAGTAATTATACTACCCATAGTTCCCAAAAAAAATCCGAAAATTGAGATTTTTAAGATATTTCTATTTTTGATTAATTGAAGAAATATTTTTCAGAAGGAGAAATAATCTTGCTTATTTTGAATAAGGTTAAGATGCTGATTTATCTTTCTCTTATTCTGATAAGAATGGATAATAAATAAAGTACCTAAAAGGGCCATTAAGCCAGGGGAAATAATTGCTTTTCTCCATCCAAATAAGTTGCCTAAGTAGAGAAGAAGTATAGCTCCTAAAAGACCTCCTACAGGAAAGGCAATTCTTTCTAATCCTAAAGCGGTAGTTATCTGATTTTGAGGAAACCATTCTACGATAGATTTACTTACGGTAGGCAAATTTAAACTTACTGCCAATCCAGTGAGAGCAGCTAGTAAAAGGATAGTATTAAAATTGGGAGCGAAAGAGTGAAGGATATAGAAAATGCCTGTAAAGGCACAACCAATAATTAACCCCCATTTAGTACCTTTAAAATCTACTAAATGACCAGCATAAATAGAGGCCAATCCACAAGTCAAATAAAAGAGAATAAAATGTAATCCGAGTTGTGCTCTATTTAAATAAAACTCTGTTTGTAAAAAAGTAAAAATTTTAAGTAACTTTTTATATTTTTTTTCGTAATTATAAGTAAAAATGATTATTATTATTAATATATTCTTTAATGTTTTGTACTAAAATTCCATAGGTATGTATTCCCTAATAAATTAAAAATAATATTTTTAGAAAGGAGAATGATATAGATATAAATGAATAAAAATTCTAAAAAATTACTTCCTTGGAGTATTATTTTGATTATTACAGCAGCTGTGTTCTCAGGACATTTTGGTGTTGGTGATTTAATCTTCCCCCCTGTTTTAGGTAGAAGTTCAGGAAGCTCATGGTTTATTGCAGCTTTAGGTTATGGTGTAATTAATAGTTTAGGAGTATTTATTGCATATTTAGCGGTTTCCATACAGGATAAATCATTATTTGGTTTATCCGCTATGGTTTTAGGTAAACAATTTGCTCAAGTATTTACGACTATATCTATGTTAATTATAGGCCCAATTTTTATTCTTCCTAGAGTAAGTTCTGCTACCCATGAAATGGCGGTAGCTCAATTTTTTCCTTCTCTCCCTATCTGGGTAACTTTATTAATTTTCTTTATTTTAAATTTTTATTTTGCTTACAATCGTTCTAAAGTTATGGATAAATTAGGTAAGTATCTTGCTCCCACATTGATAATATTTGTGGTCATTCTAGTAATAAAAGGAATTTTTACTCCACTTGCTCAACCAGTTTATCCAGGTTCTCCTACGGCTTTTACCGATGGTATTCTTAATGGTTATAATACGATGAATGCTTTAGGTGCGGCTCTTTTTGGTCTTTGGATTGTAAATGAATTTTCCTTGCGAGGAGTGAAGGATAAAGAAGTTCGCAAAAGTAATTTAATAATTATTGGTTTAATTACTGCTTTTGCTTTGTTATTAACCTCTACAGTTTTAACTTATTTAGGTGCTTCTTCAGGAGTAAAATTTACTGAAGCTCCTATCGGAGTATTAACAGTGGAAATTGCGAAAGGTTTATTAGGATATTTTGGTATAATTGTATTTGCTGTTATTCTTTCCTTTGCTAACCTTACCACTTCAGTGGGTCTTACTTCTACGGCAGGGGATACTTTTGAACAAATGACTGCTGGGAAGCTAAAATATACTACCATCGTTATTTTGAGTTCAATTGTTGGATTTTTGATTGGATTAATTGGGCTTTCTAAGGTGGTAGGATATACAGTACCATGGCTTATGTTGATTTATCCTGCTTTGATAGTGATTTTAGTTATGAGTTTATTTTCTAATTTTAATAAGGTTAAATTTGCAACTCAGATAGGAGTTATTACAGCCATTATTTTTAGTATTGGTGATTTCCTTTCTAGTTTAGGCTTTGAAAATAATCCTTTTACTAAAATAAATTTACTATTACCTTTAGGTAAACAAGGATTAGCTTGGTTAGTGCCTACTGTAATAATTATATTACTAAGCCATTTTATTTCTGCATTTTTAAAATCTAAAACAACTTCATCTGAAATTAAGTAAAAAAAGAGGAGGTATCGCTTTGGAGTATCTAGATAAGATTATTATTACAGTAATAGCAGAAGATTCTGTTTTGTATGAAAGCCCATATTGGGGGCAACACGGTATCTCTTTTTATTTAGAGGCTTTTAAAGATAAAATAAAAAGTAATATATTGGTAGATGTTGCTCAGAATTCACAAGCTTTGTTGTATAATATGAAATTATTAAGTATTGATCCTTGTTCAATAGATGCTATCGTTTTAACTCATTGTCACTATGATCATACTCAGGGCGTAGTAGAGATATTGAGGGCTATCGGGAAAAAAGATTTACCAATAATTGCTCACCCCGATATTTTTAGATTAAATTTTATTACAAGTCCCTACTTGAGACATGTAGGTATAATGAGTGGTGACTCAAAAAAGATGATTGAAGAAAATGGAGGCACTTTGTATTTAACTGATGAATCATTTACTATTATGCCCGGGCTTATTACTACTGGTGAGGTTTTTAGGCAGACTAACTTTGAAGAAGTAGGGATACCATTAAAAACTATATCTAATGAGAATAAAATAGTAGAAGACATAATGAAAGATGATATATCAGTAGTTGCTAGTTTAAAAGATCAAGGAATGATTGTCATTACAGGTTGTAGTCATGCTGGGATTGTGAATATTCTAAAGCATTCATCTAAATTGTTGGGATTGAAAAAGTTTAGAGCTATACTTGGTGGATTTCACCTGATTGAAGCATCAAGAGATAGAATTGATAAAACAGTAGAAGCTTTATCGCTTTTGGATATAGATTTTATTTCAGCAGGTCATTGTACAGGTTTTGAAGCTCAGGTTGCTCTATATGAAAAATTTAAGAATAAGTTTTTACCTTTACATACTGGTTTAAAATTTATTTATGAAAACTAAATTAAAGATAAACCTAAATAATTTATAAAGTATTTTTTTGTAATATTTAATAAAAAACAAATAATTTTTCTATTTATCGAGTATTAATTAAGAATAAATCTCAAAAAAATCATAGGAAAGGTGAAGAATTAATTAAAGATTTTATATCTTATAAAAGAATTAGTCTTCACCTTTCGACTATTTTATAATTGTATTTATTAGAGTTCAATAAATAAATTATTTCATAAAATCTTCTTTAATTATGGTGGTACAAAAAGTCTCTTTTTCTATTCGGTACAATGATTAAGGGATATCTATTAATTATATAATTTCGACCTCGATATGCTCATTTTTTTCTTCGTCGTATATATCGCAAATCTTTCCAGAAAATTCGGGATCATTGATGGCTTTATTAAGTTCATCCATATCAAAAGGAATTTCTTCTCCTCCAATTTTCACGGTATCTTTCCCCATTTTATTGGCAATATTAATTCCCCATTTGACCAGACTAAAAGGGATTTTTATATTTACTTTGGGTTGATTATTTTTAGTTACATTAACTCTAAAGAATCTTTTTGGTTTGCTAGTAGTAATTTCCTCTTGATCTTTTTCGGTGGATTTCAGAGCATCAATCAGGTTAATCGCTTCTTCATTGGTAATCTTTCCTTCTTTTAACATATCCAGGACTTGTCTAATTTCATCTTTCATTTTTTTCTCCTTATTTTTTAGAAATGAGAATCAGGTTTCTTTAAGTAGAGTAATGGCTTCTTCTACCGAGATTTTATTGGTTTTTAGGGCTTCAAGTATCTCGCTACGGCTGGGTTTCTTAACTTCTTCAAATAATCCAAGGGCGGTTAGTAATTTATCTAGTCTATTTTTTACGGTCGGGTAAGAGATTCCAATTCTTTCTTGAACTTCTTTAATATTTCCCCGACAGCGCAGGAAAGTAATCATAAATTCTCGGTCATCTTCCGCCAGAGATATTAGTTTATTAATCGGAAAATTTCCTTGGACTGTGGTATTACATTTAGTACATTTTAATTCAGTAATATTCATTTTTGCTTCACATACTGGACAACGGGTGGGAAGATTAGGCAAATTGATTACCTCCATTATTGTATAAAAATTAATATATAATTATAAATAATTAATATCTTACTTAATAATATTAATATAAATATAAAAATGTCAATAGTATTATTAAAAATATTTTATTATTTGAAATTATTAACTTAAAAAAGACTTTTCAAGTGAAAAGTGAAGGATAAAAGTCTATTTCAATTATGAATCAATCGTATCCAATTAATACTTTTCTCTTGAAGAAGCTATTAACTCATGGTAAAAAAATTCTTTAGAATTAGCCTCTTCTGATTGGGTATAGAAATAAGAAGGGGTAAGAAATTAGTTCATCGAGAATAACTAAAAATTATATAGTCTAAAATTAAAATAAAAATAATCTAAAAAAGAGAATGACCAAGGAAATAAAAAACTTATGCCTTAGACCGAGAATTAGTTCAAAAATTTAGAAGCTTAACCAAATCTTAAAATTATTTAGGCTAAATTAATAGTGTGGAGTTCAATAATTAAAAAAGAAAAAAATATTTAAAGAAAATATAATTTAAAAAAGTTAACTTCTTAAAATTTATAGATGAAACAATCCTGGCAGAATTAAGAGATTATTCCACTAATCTTTAAAGCTGTGTAGATAAGAAGTAGAGAAAGAAGACCATTTAAAATCATTTTTAATTTAGGATTGGTTAAATAGCGGTGGATAATAGTTCCAAAAAAAGACCAGATCAGTAGAGAACATAGGCCAATTAAAGCTAGGGTTAAAGAAAACAGGGTGATATGGAGGTAATTATTAGTAAGTGGAAGTAAAAAGACTGTATAGAGGGTTAGACCATAAATAATACCCTTGGGATTTACAAATTGCAATAAAATACCTTTGTAAAATCCCAATACATTTGGGTTGTTGTTTTTCTGCAGAGAAAAACTAGCCATAAATGTACCATAAGCCAGGTAGAGGATATAGAGAGCACCTATCCATCGCATTAAAGATTCAATAGCCGGGAAAGCCACCAATAGAAAACGTGAGAAAAATCCACAAAGCGTTAATAACAAGAAAAAACCAGTTACAATTCCCCAGATATAGTGCATAGTTTTTTTTATCCCAAAAGTAATACTCAAAGAAGCGCAACTCAGGTTGTTAGGTCCTGGAGTAAAAGTAGTAATAAAAACATAAGGAATTAGTATACTATAATCAATATTTTCCATCATTCTTTGCTCCTTATTTAATTTCCCATAAACTGTAAAATTAGTAGAAGATATAAAATATGAATTTTCATAAATTTACAGTAAATTAAGGTAGTTGTCAATATAGTTGTTCTGAAGAGAGGGTTTGATATGATTTAAAATAGTAATAGTTAATCATTAAAAGGGCCAGATTATCTTACTATATGATGAGCAGGAAAAATTTTTAATTGGATGCTGGTTGTAGTATAATAAATAAATTAAGAGAGGTGATAAAATGAATAAAATAATTAAAAATGTCTGTATTTATGGTATTGGAGGGGTAGGTGGCTATCTGGGAGGGAGGATAGCTCATCAAATTAATCAAGAAAATTTAATGGATAGACAGGTTTTTTTTATAGGGAGAGGAGAACATCTAAAAAATATTCAACAAAATGGGCTAAAGATTATCACCGATCGAGAAGAATTTATAGCTTATCCAAACATTGCTACTGATAATATAAATTATATTTCCGTTCCAGATCTATACTTATTGTGTGTTAAGGCTTACAGTCTGGCAGAAGTAGTAAAATCTATAGCTAAAAAAGTATCTTCTACTACTGTAATTATTCCTTTGCTTAATGGTGTGGATATTTATGAACGGATAAGGAGTATTTTAAATAAAGCTATTGTTTTGCCAGCTACTATTTATATTTCCTCCAGTATTGAAAAACCCGGACAAATTAGGCAAATTGGACCAGAAGGACATATCGTATTGGGTAAAGATCCGAAATACTCTGAAAAAAGTTATGAGAATGTGATTAATTTTTTATTGCAGTTCGGCATTAGTCATACTTGGCAAAATAATCCCTATCCAGCTATCTGGGAAAAATATGTCTTTATTTCTGCCTTCAGTTTAATTACTGCTTATTCTGGTAAGACTATTGGCGGAATACTGGAAGATGAGGAATTAAAAAAGATGACGGAAAATATTATGCGAGAGGTAGTTGAGGTGGCGAGGAATAAGGGAGTGAATCTTGAACCAGATATAGTAGAAAAAAGCATACAAAAAGCTATTAAATTTCCTTACCATACCAAAACTTCATTTCAAAGGGACTATGAAAAAGGGGAAAAACAGAATGAAGGAGATATCTTTGGAGGTACTTTGCTCCGTCTTGCCCAGGAATATAATCTTTCCATCCCTACTATTGCTAAGGTATGGGGGGAAATAACCGAAAGGTAAAATTTTAGATTAAGGTTAGCTTCTAAAGAGACTTTTAAAATAAATAAATAGCTAGCTGAGAAGAAATGAGGATTGGTAAATAAAATGAAGATACTTTTAGTTTATCCAGAATACCCGGATACTTTCTGGAGTTTTAAATACGCATTAAAATTTATTTCCAAACAGGCAAGTTTACCACCTTTAGGTTTATTAACCGTGGCGGCCTTACTTCCTCCAGAATGGGAAAAGAAATTAGTAGATATGACTATTAATTCTCTAAAAGATATAGATATAAAATGGGCTGATTATATCTTTATTAGTGCGATGAATATTCAAAGGGAATCAGTAAATAGAGTAATCCATAGGGCAAAAAGATGGGGAGCAAGAATTGTAGCTGGAGGACCTCTTTTTACCTCAGAATATAAAGATTATAAAGAATTAGTAGACCATTTAATTCTCCAGGAGGCAGAAATAACTCTACCTCACTTTATAGAGGATCTAAAAAAGGGCTGCCCAAAACCTATTTATATCGCCGATCAAGATCAATGGGCCGAGATTAATAAAAGTCCTATTCCACTCTGGGAGTTAATTAACTTGGAAAATTATGCTTCAATGTGTATCCAATACTCTCGGGGATGCCCCTTTAATTGTGATTTTTGTGATGTAACCTTACTCTTTGGGCATAAAATGAGAGTAAAAAGTAAAGAACAAATATTAGCAGAATTAGAAAGCCTCTATTTAAAAAAATGGAGAGGTGGAGTATTTTTTGTTGATGATAATTTTATTGGTAACAAAAAAGAGTTAAAAGAAGAAGTACTTCCTGCTATAATCAGCTGGATGAAGAAACGAAACTATCCTTTTTCTTTTACTACTCAGGTGTCGATAAATCTTTCCGATGATGAAGAACTAATGAGATTAATGGTAAAAGCAGGTTTTGGTTCAGTATTTGTAGGGATTGAAACCCCCAATGAAGAGAGTTTAGCAGAATGTAATAAATTACAGAATAAGAATCGTGATCTTATAGCTTGTGTAAAAAAGATACAGCAATCTGGCTTAGTAGTAAATGGAGGATTTATTATGGGGTTTGATCATGATACACCAGCTATATTTGAAAGAATAATTGAATTTATTCAAAAAAGTGGTGTAGTCAGTGCGATGGTTGGATTGTTAAATGCCCCTCGGGGGACCAAACTCTATCAGAGATTGGTTAAAGAAAATCGATTGTTAAAAGAAGCTTCTGGAAACAATACTGATTTTTCTATTAACTTTATTCCTAAAATGAATTATAAAGCACTTATTACTGGCTATAAAAAAGTATTGAAAACTATTTATTCTCCAGACTATTATTATCAAAGAATCAAAACTTTATTAGCCGAGATTAAGCCCTTACCAAAGCATAAATTTCAATTTCGTTTTTACTACCTTTCTGGATTTTTAAAATCTGTTTGGCTCTTAGGTATAATCGGCAGAGAAAGGGTTCATTATTGGAGACTCTTTTTCTGGTCTTTATTTAATCGTCCTCAATTGCTTCCTATGGCTATAACTTATGCGGTATATGGATTTCATTTTAGGAAAATAATTAAAAGTCATTGAGTAATATTACAGATGGGCATAGTTTTTCTAAGTAATTGTCCATTGATGGTAATAAGAAGTTAATAATTTTAGGTTTGCATAAATTTTGTATTATTAATTTGTATTAGATGAGCATAGGTGAAAATATTTAGATTGGTTAGTTTGGTCAGTTTTAATAGATTCCAAAGGAGGAATAAAGATGAAAATTATTAGGATAATTGGTTCTCTATTGTTTGTTCTTGGTCTATTTATAGTAATTTTTATTGGGGTCCCCTGGGAAGTATACAAAAATCAGGAAATAACCTGGTGGTTGAAAGGGGCTATTTATGGTTTATTGGGAGGGATATAATAGTTTTAATTACTATTGCCTTAGAACAGAAAAAATTTACCGAAAAAGTGGAGGAAAGCTCAGAAGAAAGCCTATCAGAAGATATTATGATCCAGAATTTAGACGAAGTACCAGGAAAAGAGATTTCCGAAGTTCTGGGTTTGGTGCAGGGTCATACCATCTATGCTATCTGGATCGGAAAGGATTTATCTGCCTTGATTAGATTGGTATTAGGTGGGGAATTAATTGAATATGCAGAGATGATGGGTAAAGCTCGAAAGGTTGCTACCAAAAGGATGATTTATGAAGCTAAAAAACTTGGAGCGGATGCAATTATTAATGTGCGCTTTATGACTACCAGTGTAGTTGGTAGCGCTGCTGAGCTTTTAGCTTATGGTACTGCAGTGAAGTTAAGCAAAACAAGGGCTTAAAAAAAAAGAAATAAGGATTATTAATCAATAAATTTTTCTTCTAAAATATTTACTATCCAGAAGAGCTTTTGATTAGATTATTAATTAATGGTTTAAATAAAAAAGGAAATTATTAGAGAATAGCAATAAAAAAAGGAGTGATTCGTATTAATTGGTATTTTATAGAAACCCACACCCATCTTGGTTTAATCAAAAAGAATAGTGAAGAAGTAATCAGGGAAGCGGTAGCCGAAAAAGTAATAAAAATGGTTAATATCGGGATTGATCTGGTTTCCAGTAAAGCTTCTATAGATCTTGCCTCTCGTTTTGATGGAGTTTATTCTGCTATTGGCTTTCATCCTCACGAAGCTAAATTTTTAACTTCGGAAAATTTAAAAGGCTTAAAAGAACTTGCTAAACAGCCTAAAGTAGTAGCAATAGGAGAGATTGGATTGGACTATTATTGGCAACATAGCTCAATAGAAAGTCAAAGAAAGGCTTTTATCCAACAGATTTATCTTGCCCGGGACTTCAGACTCCCCATCATTATTCATGATCGAGAAGCTCATCTAGAGGTTTTAGATATTCTGGATAAAGAAGCAAAAGGGTCAAAGATCTTACTACATTGTTTTTCTGGAGATTTAGATTTTGCCCGTTTATGTATAGAAAGAGGTTATCTGCTAGGCATAGGTGGAGTGGTAACTTTTCCAAAGGCTAGAAAATTGGTCGAAGTAATACAATATGCTCCTTTAGAAAATATAGTATTAGAAACCGATTCACCTTATTTAACCCCTCATCCATTTCGTGGAAAACCGAATGAACCAAAATATATTCCTCTAATTGCTGAAAAGATTGCTCAATTAAAGAAGGTTGATTTAGAAGTTGTAGCCAGAGCTACTTCTATTAATGCTCATAGTTTTTTTGGTCTAAAAGATAAAGAATAAAAAATTATAGCATTTATGCCATAGATTAAAAAAGGAGAAGACTAGATGACTGAAAGAATATATTATCGAGACTCTTATCTAAAAGAATATAAGTCAAAGGTGGTAAAAAAAATAGAGATTAAAAATCGACCAGCCCTGGTTTTAGATCAGACTATTTTTTATCCTACTTCTGGAGGTCAACCTTATGATCAAGGATTCATCCAGAATATTCCGGTAGTGGAAGTTTTGGAAGAAGGAGAAGATGTCATTCACATTTTACCACAAGAATGGGAGGGCAAAGAACAGGAAGAAGTAATAAGTCAGATAGATTGGAAGAGAAGGTTTGATCATATGCAACAACATTCCGGTCAACATATCCTTTCAGGAGCTTTAATGAAGATTTGGGGCATTGAAACGTTATCTTTTCACCTGGGAGAAAAATATTGTACTCTGGATATTAATAAAACAAATCTTACCTCAGAAGAAATTAAGAACATAGAATTTAAGGCGAATAAAATTATCTTTGAAAATAGGCCAATAGAAAGCTATTTTATAGAGCAGAAAGAAGAGTTGAAAAGACTAAATTTAAGGAAAGAAGTGAAAAGGAAAGGAAAGATAAGAATTGTCGAAGTAAAAGATTTTGATATTTCTGCCTGTGGAGGGACACATTGTCGAGCTAGTGGAGAAATAGGATTGATCAAGATTACTCGCTGGGAGAAGAAAGGTGAGAATATTCGCCTGGAATTTATTTGTGGGTATCGAGCCTGGGAAGACTATTTCTGGAAAAATGAAATGATTAAAATGATATCCGGAAAACTTACCGTGAAAGATACTGAATTAACAGAAGCAATAGAGAGATTAATGGAAGAAAGAAGAGAAATTAATAAAGAGTTAAGGGGATTTAAAGAAAAATGGCAGGAATATGAAGTTAATCAGTTGATTGCCCAAGTGTCTCCTCGAGAAGATGGCCTTAGAGTAATAAAAAAAATTTTTAAGGAAAAAAATTTTCCAGAGGTTAGAGGAATAGTCCAGCGTTTAGTAAACCTAAATAAAAAGATCCTAGTATTTGCAGGAGTTATAGATAATGGTGGAAAGATTATCTTTGCCTGTTCCAAAAATCTGAATTATGATATGAAAAGATTGGTCAAAGAGGCAGAGAAATTTATCGAGGGTCACGGGGGTGGAAGTATCAATTTTGCCCAATCAGGAGGTAAAAAAGTAGAAGGACTTGCGCAGGCTATAGACTTTGCAGTAAGAAACTGGAAAAATTTTACTACAGATTAAGGTTGATATAGTTAAGTCTGTTTTTATCAAGATTAGATGCTTAATAGTTCACCAGATAAAAATATTTTTTATTCTTACCTTGGAAAAAGATGAAAAAAAATAAATTCTTTAGGATAATAGTTATTCCCTTTATTTTGCTATGGGTTATTTTTTTCTGCTTAATTTTTTTCAATAATAATTCTTTGGCTAAAGAAAGAGACCTGGAAAAAGAACAACAATTGGGAGAAAAATTAGCCCGGGATTTTGAAAAAAAACATCCCTTAATTGAAGATATTGAAGTAAATTCCCGAGTAAGTGAAATTGGGAAAAAGCTGGCAAGTAATTCAGATTTAAAGGAGATGAATTATCATTTTAAGATCGTAGACCTAGATGGAGTTAATGCTTTTTCCTTTCCAGGAGGATATATTTATGTAACCAGCGGTCTTCTTGATTATGTGCAATCTGATGATGAATTGGCGGGTGTTTTAGCTCACGAGATTGCCCATATTATTCACAATCATGCCTTGAATCAGATTGTAAATAATACTAAATATAATTTATTGACTATTTTAGCAGTGCTGTTAACTGGAGAATCAGATGTAGCCTTATTAGGAAGACTAACCACTATTACATTTCTTAACCAATATAGTCGAGAAAATGAAGAGGAAGCAGATCTCACGGCTATAGAATTATTAATTAAGACTGGTTATAACCCGGTAGGATTTTTAACTTGCCTAGAAAGATTATCTAGTCGGGAAATATTCAGGCCAGAAATAAATTGGGGGATATTTCAAACCCACCCAAGGACTGAGGATCGAATAGTCTATATTAAAGATTTACTAATAAAAAAGGGGATTGAAATAGATAGAAGAGCAGCTGCAAATTATCTAAAAATAGAGACTAAATTTATAGTAAAAGACTTTCAATGGACTGGAATAATTAAATTAGATGATTCTACTATTCTTAGCTTACCTTTTTTCGGAGAAATAAAAGATTTCCATAAAATATTAAATATTGCGGAAAATTTAGATAGATTTCTATCTCTGGATTTGAATATATATGAGCTGAGAATTTCGGTTAATGATACTAGCTCAACTCTTTTTATTGGTTCTAATCCGATTATTACTTTGACTGACTTTGAAGCAGCTTTACTTAATAAAAATTCTCAGGAAGTTATTTTTGAAATGAGAGAAAAAATAAAACAGAAAATTTGGAGCTTACGATTACGCTTATTACTTTAATTAAGTAAAGGATTAGAAAAATAAAATAAAAAAGGGCGTTCCTCTTAATTCGGGAACGCCCCTTTTTTGTAAAGGTAGCTTTCTTTAAATTAACTTAAAACTCTACCCTTATTTGATGACCCCAGTGGAGTTTAAAAAGACAAGGAATATAGCTATAGGAGCAATATATTTAATTAAGAAAGCATAAGTGGACCCTAATTTTATATTTTTTGCACCTATATTGGCTTCTTCTATGGCTTTATCGGTACCCCAGAACCAGCCAATGAATAAACAGAGTAAAAGTCCACCCAATGGAAGGAGAATATAAGAAGCAATAAAATCAAGTGAGTCAAATATATCTCTTCCCCCAATGATTTTAATGTTAGACCATACTCCTAAACCAAGAGAAGAAGGAACACCCAGTAAGAAGATTATAATACCCATTATCCAGGTAGCTTTCTTTCTATCCCATTTTGCTTCATCGATGAAGTAAGCTGAAACCACCTCTAATAAGGAAATGGCGGAAGTAAGGGCGGCAATGGCTAACAGGAAGAAGAATAATACCCCAAAGAAGTGTCCAGCTGGACCCATAGCTTGTAGTACTGCTGGGATAGTGATAAAGGTTAATCCAGGGCCAGCAGCAGGTTCTAACCCAAAAGCAAATACTGCCGGGAAGATTGCAAAGCCGGCTAATAAAGCTATACCAGTATCGGAACCACAAATCCAGTAAGAGTTAGCAGGAATATCCTGGTCTTTTTTCAGGTAACTACCATAAACTATCATACAACCCATTCCTAAACTTAAGGAGAAGAAGGCTTGTCCCAGAGCAGCTAAGATTGCTTTAGCACTTAATTTACTAAAATCGGGTTTGAGATAAAATTCTAAACCTTTTCCCGCTCCAGGCAAGGTAATTCCTCTAAGAATTAAGATTAATAGTATTAATACGAGTATAGGCATTAATATTTTTGAGTATTTTTCTATACCCTTTTCAATACCAGCAGATACAATGTAGATACAGATCAGCATAAAGATGGCGTGCCAGACTATTGGGGCAACGGAAGAGGTAATGAAACCGACAAATAAATTAGCATGATCAGCATTTTTTGCCATATAAGCACCCGATTTAAAGATATAAGCAACAGCCCATCCGGCAACTACCGAATAATAGGAAAGAATGATAAAACCAGCTAGTATACCCATTGCTCCTACAATCCACCAGGGGGTGCCAGGAGCCAATGCTTTAAAAGCACCCAGGGCATTCTTTCCGGACTTACGTCCTATTAGTAGTTCAGAATTCATTACAGGAACACCGATAAAGATAATAAAAAGTAAATAAACTAATACAAAGGCAGCTCCACCATACATACCAGCTAAATAAGGAAATTTCCAGATATTTCCTAATCCTATGGCAGAGCCTGCAGCGGCAGCTATAAACCCAAATTGGGACTGCCAATTGCCTCTTTCTTGACCATTCATTGAGAACAACCTCCCTTTACAAATCTTTTAATAATTTAATAAAAATGAAATAAGTGTATAAGTTTTAATATTTGTATTCTAAACAAGAAGATTAATCAATGAATTTTTTTCTAAGGCACCACCACCTTATTATTTTATAATTTTTTTCTGAGTAAGATATTTTGTTGGTATGAATCTATATATTTTAATTAAGATAAAAAATATTTTATAAATTATATAATAAAATAAATAAATATTCAAGTTTTATTATAAAAAATATACTTATTACCGTCAAATGTATTCTAATTATTGTTTTTATTTATATTCGAAAAGGAACCGGGGTAAAAGATAGTATAAAAAAGATTAAGATAAAAAAACCTAAAAAATATCTTTTTTTATCCAGAGGTATAGTATCATCAAGAGTGGGGGGATGCTTAAAACCAAATAAGAAAAGTAAACACCAGAGTAATATCCAGGCCGGATTTATAAAAATACAGATTAACCCTAATACAGCCAGAGTGAGATAATATATAATTTTACTTTTTTTACCAACAAGAGAATAAATGATGTGCCCACCATCTAATTGGCCTATGGGAAGAAGGTTCAGAGCAGTAACAAACAATCCTACCCATCCGGCATAAGCTAATGGGTGTAAGATGATATCTTGTCCATCTGGTAGATTACCGAAGATGATCTTTTCGATTAAGGAGAAAAGAATAGAGCTGCCCAGAGGGATTACCGGCTCTTCTAATTCAGAGAGTACCACTACTTGAGATAAGGTAAGACCAAAAATAATAGTAGGTAAAGTTAGGGTTAAACCAGCTAGTGGTCCAGCAATACCAATATCGAATAATGCTTTACGGTGAGGAATAACTCCCTTCATTTTAATTATGGCTCCCAGAGTACCAAAAGGAGATAAAGGAAAAGGTATAAAAAGGGGTAAAGTTACTTCTACTTTATAATTTTTACTAATAAAGTAATGTCCTAATTCATGAGCCAGCAAAATAGTTAGTAGTGGAATTGCATACCAGAATCCCCCCACCCAATAACAGGAAACGATAGTTAGAAGAAAAAGGATTAAATTTAGAATTAATCATCCCTCCTCTAGATTTGACTCACAGTAGTTGATTGAAATTATTATAACTTATCATCCTGAAATAATAAAGTGATTTTCTCTATCCCTCTGTCTGAATTAATATATACCTTAAAAGAATATTTCTTTTATTTTTTTTCTTTTTTGAGTAAAATAATAATAGTAAATGATATATAATAAAAAATATAAGTCAAATATTTTGAATTAAACCTTCTTAAAAATACAAAAAATTGCTAATAAAGTTATGGCAAACTCATCAGATAAGAAAAATCAGCATAAATAAAAGTGTAAAAAGATTTAATTGTTTGATTTAATAAGTTTATAATTTACCAATCATTATTAAACAATTTTTGTCGGAATAGGATCAAAATTAGAAAATTTGGGGTAGAAGATGGCCAAAACAAAGAGGGCCCATATCTTAATATCTGGAGTTGTTCAGGGGGTAGCTTTCCGTTATTATACCCGTTATATGGCTCAACAATTAGATTTAAAGGGATGGGTTAGAAATTGCCCTGATGGTAAAGTAGAAATTCTAGTAGAAGGCGAGGGAGAGAAAGTTAAAGAATTAATAGAATGGTGTCATCAAGGACCACCATCTGCTATAGTAGCAGAATTGAAAGTAGAATGGCAGGAGTATATAGGAGAATATAAAAGCTTTGAGCTTAAATTTTAAAAGATAAAAAATAATTCTCCTTACCGTTTCTAAAAAGTTTTTTATTAAAAGAATCAATTCGATGAAACATTTTTGGCTATCCGATTTTATCTAAGGAAGTAAAAATAAAAAATGATAAAATTAAGACAAAGAGGAAAAAGGTTAATATGGTTATAACTTTTAAATTAAGAATGAATCTGTATATTGTTCTGATCTTTACTCTAATTTTTTCTTTAATCATAATTAATTTAAAAGGAGGTGCTCAAGAGATGATGTCGGAACTTCAGGGAAAGAAGATATTAATGATTATTGCAAGCCAAGATTTCCGGGATGAGGAATTGTTTAAACCAAGAGATTTATTTCTGGAGAGAGGAATGGAGGTAGTCCTGGCTTCTTCCTCCTTAAAAACTGCGCGAGGAATGTTGGGGGGAACAGCTCAACCAGATATATTAATTAGGGAAGTGAAAGTAGAAGAGTTTGATGCAATTATCTTTGTAGGAGGTATGGGTTCTTCGGAATACTGGGAAGATCCAATAGCCAGAGAGATTGTGAAAAAGGCAGTTTCTTTAGATAAACTAATATGTGCTATATGTATTGCTCCAGTAACTTTGGCTAATGCTGGTATTTTGGAAGGGAAAAAAGCAACTGTTTTTTCTTCGGAAATAAATAGGTTGAAAAATAAAGGAGCTATTTATACCGGGAAAAATGTAGAAATAGATGGTCATATCATTACGGCTAATGGACCGCAAGCAGCAACAGAGTTTGGTAAAGCTATTATCCAAAGTTTAAGTAAGATGCAGGAGTAATAAACGCTCCCTTTTTGACCTAAAAATTAACTTCACTTAAATGATTGAAATTATTTTACTTAGGGAGGAATTAAAGATGTTAATAGTTCTGGGTGGAATCCTGGCAATAGTTTTAGGAGTATTAGGATTGATTAAATGGTGGTTATTATTTATAAAGGCTTTAGCAGCTTCCATCCCCTTTATATTGGTGGTTGGGGGAATATTAGCAGTAATTATTGGGGTTATTTCCCTTAAAGAAAAAGGTGAAGAGGAAGAAGAATAAATAATGAAAGAATACTTACTGTATAGAGCCCCCTGTAGATTATGGAACTGGAGATAATAAATATTTTAGAAAAAAGAGAAAGGAGGTTATTAGAATTAGTTGGAGAAGAAAAGGAGTTTTTCACCAAAAATAAAGAAGCCCAAATTTAGAGAGAATTTAGAGATAGCTGGAATAATATTGGCTATGATTTTTGTTTACTATATCCTGGATTATTTTAATGTAGATAAAATATTGATTACAGCTATTATCGCACTTTTGGGGATTTTTATGGAAGTTGCACGAGATATCTTTACCCAAATATTATTTATCATTAAATCCATTCCCTATATTGGTCCAATAATTTCCAAAATAATAGTCTGGCCCTTCTTTTTAACTATTAACGGCCTAGCTTACCTGATTACTTTGACCTTCATTAGAATTAGGGGTGTGAAAGAAGTTGCTAATGCGCGTATTTTAACAACTACCTTCATAATAGGATTGTTAATAGGTATAATATTAGGTAGATTAATTAAATTTATTTAATTAGTTAGTAGTAGTTTTTTAATTGCTTATTTTTATGATATTAATGTTATACTGGAGGAAGGTTTCTTTTTTATTTTAATTAAAATGATTACCATTGAATTAACCTTTTATTTACCAAATAATAATTTATTTTTATCCTAAAGAGAGAAAAAGTAAGGAGAAGAAGATGATTAAACTTAAGAGTTCAGGACTCTTATTTTTTTTAGTAATAATTATTTTATTTTTTCTATTTTTGAGTAATATAGGAATCACTCAGGAAAAAACAGAAATAATCGGCTTTGATTATTGGGTAAGGGGATTTTATCAAGAGGCTTTTCAACAGTGGTCAGATTTCATAAAGAAAAATCCTGATTCTCCTGATGCAGAATTATACTGGATTATGATAGAGGAGATTATTTCAAAGATTGGTAAATATGATGATTTGATTGAGTTAGCCCAGACTATCATTTCTTCAAATTCAGATAACCAAATCTTAAAGGCTTATGCTAAATTTCAGATTGTGCAAGCTTATATTAAGCGGGGAGAAATATCTCGGGCAGAACAAGAAGCTAAAAATTTAGGGATGGTAACCGATTGGCTTTTAATTGGACCTTTTGATAATACGGGAAAATCGGGTTTCAAAAAGATTTATCCTCCTGAGGAGGAAATTGATGTACAAAAAGGTTATACCGGAAAAGACAGTATTCAACTAAACTGGTTTAAACCGGGGAATATAAGTTTTACTGGTTTTGTAAACCTTGATTTTCTTCTTTACCCTAATGATTGGTCGGTAGGATATGCTCTTACTTATATCTACTCTCCAGAGGAACAGAAGGCTCTTTTTAAAGTAGGAGCAGACGAAGCATTAAAAATATGGCTCAATGATCAAATAATAATGGAGAAAGAGGTCTATCGGGGAGTAACTATTGATCAGGAATTTGTCCTAACCTATTTAAAAAAGGGTTGGAATAAAGTATTAGTAAAGGTCTGTGAAAAGGAAGGTAGTTGGGGTTTTTATTTTAGAATAACTGATTTAGAAGGGAATCCACTAAGGAATGTAATCTATTCTACTGAAGTTCAAAAAATCGATCCTGCCTCTGAAGATAGCATATCCCGAGAAGAAAGCCATGCTAACCAGTTCAATTTAGGTGATGCCTTAAACTACTATCAGAAAGAATTGTTAAAAAATCCTGCAGATATAAAAGCTCTTCTCTTTTCAGGTTTAATTTTGCAGAAAAGAGGTCTTTTAGAAGAGTCAATTAAACAGTTTAAAACCGCAATTTCTATAAATAGCGAAAATGCCCTGGCGCATTATCTCCTAGGTAATGCTTATCAACAAGAAGAAAAATTTGATGAAGCTATAGAAGAAATCAAAAGAAGCTTAGAGATAGATCATCAATTTATTCAAGCGAATATGAAATTAGGTCTTAATTATTATGAAAAAGGATTGTATAAAGAGGCTATTACCGAATTTGAAAAGGCACTAGAAGTGAATTCCGACTTTGTGGATGCTCATTTGTTTTTATCCTGGACCTATGAAAGAAAAGGTTGGAATTTGGAAGCTCGTAATAAATTAGAACAGATCACCCAGATTAATCCTCTATTTGCTTTAGCTCAATATAATTTAGGAATGGCTTATGAAAGGAAAGGCTGGCTAGATAGAGCTATTCAGCAATATATTAAAGTTTTAAATTTAGACTATGGTCATTATTCAAGTAGAATGAGATTAGGTAGTTTATATTCTCAATTAGGAAGATACCAAGAGACTATCAATCTTTATCGGGAAGTTTTATCCTGGAGACCAGAAGACTCCTCTCTTTATTTAAATATTGCTGATACCTACCGAAGGATGGAAGAAAATGAGCGAGCTATAGAAGTACTACAGGAAGCTAGGAAATTATTCCCATATAATTCTTCCGTTTATGCTCAACTTGGATACTTGTATCATGAACAAGGCGAAGATGAAAAAGCGATTAATTTCTGGAGAAAGGCTTTAGAAATTTCCCCAGAATTTATTGGGTTACGAGATTATATAGATTTTATTGTTCAGGAAGAAGGAGCAGAAGGGATAAATGTGCGAGAATTAATAGCTAATGCTCCTTCAGCAGAGGAATATCCTGAAGCAAGTGCGGTTATTCTTTTAAATGAATCTAGGAGAGTGGTTAATCCAGATGGGACTTCTTCTACTACTTATCATCAGGTTATAAAAATTTTTAATAAAAGAGGTATTGAGAAATATGGAGAGGTTTTTATTACCTATAATGCCTGGGGAGAAAGAATCACGATTAAAAAAGCTAGAACTTATAAGCTAGATGGTTCAGTAGTAGAAGCTACTTCCATAAAAGATATCTTTCCTTTGGAAGGTTATCGTCTGTATTCTAATGTATCACAAAAGGTTATTTCTATGCCTGCACTGGAAGAAGGAGTAACCATTGAATATCAGTATACATTAGATGATTATAGTAGAAGCTTTGTGGGGAAGAACTTTCAGGATATTTTTTATTTACAGGATTTTGAACCTATTCAAATTTGCAGATATATTCTCACTATTCCGAAAGAGATTAAGCTAAAGATCGCTAATTTTAAAACAGAACTTCAACCAAAGATCAGAGAAGGAGAAGATAAAGTTATTTATACCTGGGAGGTTACTCAGATACCTCAACTTATTTACGAAGATGATATGCCACCTTTCCATAATATTGCACCACATGTTGCGGTAAGTAGTTTTTCTTCCTGGGAAGAAATTGCTACTTGGTATGATGATATCTCCCGGGAACAGAGCAAGGCTAATGCAGATATTAAAGCAAAAGTAGCTGAGCTTATTCAGAATAAAGATACTACCGAAGGAAAGATAAAGGCAATATACCATTATGTAATCAATGAAATAAGATATTTAGGATTAGAATTCGGGATTAGTGGTCATATGCCTCATGAGGCAGCAGAAATCTACAAATATAAATATGGAGATTGTAAAGATAAAGCCACTTTGCTAATCTCTATGTTAAGAGAGGCGGGTATAGAGGCATATTATGTGTTACTTCGCACTAGATATAGCGGGGAATTAGATCTTAATTTACCCAGTTTTCAATTTGATCATGCTATTGTGGCAGTAAATCTAAATGGTGAAATGACCTTTTTAGATGGTACAGCGGAAAACTATAGTTTTGGTGATTTACCAGCAATAGATCAGGGTGTCTGGGCTATGGTTTTAATGAATGGAAAGGGAGAATTTAAGCAGATACCTGTTTATCCGGCAGAAAAAAATCAACGAGTAAGGAAGATAAAATTATATTTACAAGCAGATGGTTCACTAAAAGGAGAGGCATCTTTGCTTCAAACGGGCCTTTTTGCAGCTTATTATAGGAGTCTTTTTCGAGATTTAGGAGAAATTAAGAGGAAGGAATTAATCCAAAATTCCTTAAGTTCTAGTTGCCCGGGTTCGGTATTAGAAGATTTTAGTTTTTCTGATTTAACTAACTTAGATCTTCCAGTAGAACAAAGATATAAGTTTCTAGTTCCCAATTATGGGAAAAAGATAGGAAATAAGCTTAGTTTTAAGCCATCGGTAATGGAAAGAATAGAATCTACCAGCCTGGTAGCTAAAGAAGAAAGAAGATTTCCGATGTATTTTTACTATCTATATTGTACTCAAAATATTATAGAAATAAATACCCCGGAAGGTTTTAAAGTAGAGAGGATCCCTGAAGAAGTAAATTTAGCCTTTCCTTTTGGTACTTATCAAGTAAAATATACAGTAGAAGAAGAGAAAATAATATACGAAAGAAACTATTCTTTTAATTCTTTTGAAATATCAATAGAAGAATATCTAAGTTTTAGAGAGTTTATAGAACAGATTGCTATAGAAGATGCAAAAGAGATAATCTTAACTCAAGAATAATATTTTTTGATTTTGTGCTATAAAGTTGACAAAATCAATCATATATACTATAATCTTTTCGTCATTAATAATATAAAAAAGAGAGGCCTAAAAGATAATGCAAAGAATATATTTGGACCATGCTGCTACTACTGCTACCGATCCAATGGTAGTAAAAGAGATGGAAATATATTTTTCTCAAAAATATGGTAATCCTAATAGTATACATTCCTTTGGTCAGGAAACCAGACAGGCTATTGAAGAAGCCCGGAAAAAGGTGGCTCATTTAATTGGAGCAGAGCCTTCAGAAATCATCTTTACCAGTGGAGGCACCGAAGCCGATAATCACGCTATTAAAGGGGTAGCCTGGGCAAATCAGAAGAAAGGGAAACATATAATTACTTCTCAGATTGAACATCATGCCGTTTTACACTCTTGTCGTTTTTTAGAAAAGCAAGGATTTAAAGTAACCTACTTACCGGTGGATAAATATGGTCTAATAGATCCCGAAGAGTTGGAAAAGACAATTAATGATCAGACTATCTTGATTACCATAATGCATGCTAACAATGAAATCGGAACTATTGAGCCGATCAAAGAGATTTCGGAAATAGCCCGAAGGAGAGGAATATATTTTCATATTGATGCAGTGCAGACAGTGGGGCATATTCCGATTAAAGTTAAAGAATTAGGAGTAGATATGTTATCTATGTCCGGGCATAAGTTTTATGGTCCAAAAGGAGTAGGTGCTTTATATTTAAAGAAGGGTGTAAAAATATTCCCTTTAATTGATGGAGGAGGACAGGAAAAGAATAGAAGAGCTAGTACCGAAAATGTTCCTGGAATTATTGGTATGGGTAAAGCAGCAGAATTAGCTGAGGAAAGATTAAAGCAGGGTGAAGAAGATAGAATAGCGATTATGAGAGACAAATTGATAAAAGGGATTTCAGAAAGAGTGGAAAATGTTCATTTGAATGGACACCCTACTAAACGTTTACCCGGGAACGTTAATTTTTGTTTTGAATTTGTAGAAGGTGAGTCTATCTTGCTAAATTTAGATATGGAAGGAATAGCTGCCTCCAGTGGTTCAGCTTGTACTTCCGGCTCATTAGAGCCTTCATATGTATTATTAGCTATAGGGCTTCCTCATGAGATTGCCCATGGATCTCTACGGCTGAGTTTGGGTAAAGAAAATACTGAAGATGAAGTGGACTATGTTCTTGAAGTTTTACCTCAAATTATTAAAAAATTAAGAGAGTTATCTCCTTTTAAAGGTAACTGGAAAGGCTTAGAAAGTCGGTAGTTAATAGAGAATGGTGGTCAATTCGAAAAGGGCAATCTTTATGTCTACTAAAAATGCTCAATATTGGAAAATTTTTGATGGGCACTTGGTAAAAAAAGATATGAAATATTTAGATTAGAATTAAAAAGGAGACTTTTATGACTTTATATAGCGAGAAAGTGATGGAACATTTCAGAAATCCCCATAATGTAGGAAAGATTGAGGAAGCTGATGGTGTTGGCGAAGTAGGTAATCCAGTTTGTGGGGATATTATGAAGATTTATATTAAAGTAAAGGATGGAATAATTGATGATTGTAAATTTGAAACCTTTGGTTGCGGGGCAGCTATTGCTACCAGTAGTATGGTTACTGAAATGGTAAAAGGTAAAACTATTGAAGAAGCCTTAAAAATTACCAACCAGGCAGTAGCGGAGGCTTTAGGAGGATTACCACCAATTAAGATGCATTGTTCTAATCTGGCAGCAGATGGATTATTAAAGGCTATCGAGGATTACCAGCAGAAGACAGGTAAGATAAAAAAAGAATCTAAAAAGAAAAAAGAAAGAAAGTAAAGGAGAGAGATTATGTTCTTTGGAAATCAAGTTTCTTTCTTTATGGCTTTTCTAGCTGGATTTTTATCCTTTATTTCTCCCTGTGTTTTACCTTTAATTCCTGCTTATATTTCTTTTATTTCGGGTCTATCTTTAGAGGAAATAGAAAATAGAAACGGGCAGAATCGAAAGATTATTATCAGTTCTATGTTTTTTATTCTAGGTTTTTCCTTGATTTTTATCCTTTTAGGTGCAACTGCTACCTTTTTAGGAAGTTTTCTAATAACCAGGATAAATATTTTTAGGAAAATAGCCGGAATAATGATAATTATCTTTGGAATACATATGGCTGGATGGTACAGGATAAAATTTTTAGATTTTGAAAAAAAAGTATATACCCGAAACAAACCTATAAATATGGTTATTGGGCCATTTTTAATCGGTTTAGCTTTTGCTTTTGGATGGACCCCTTGTGTGGGACCGGTATTAGCTTCAATTTTAATGTATGCCAGCACTCAACAGACTGTATATCAGGGAGTTCTCTTGCTTACTATATATTCAGCTGGTTTGGGAATCCCTTTTTTCTTAACTGCTCTGGCTATTAATAAATTCTATTTATTATTTAACAAGATAAAAAGGCATTATAAAACCATTGAGCTGATAGGCGGTTTATTGTTAATGATTATTGGAGGATTAATCTTGACTGATAATTTTCAGAGATTAATTTATTATTAGTTAAAATATTAATATATTTAGCATAAAAAATGATATAAATAAAGATTAAATTAAAAAAATTCAAGGATGAAATAAATGCGGAGGAGAGGATGAAGATATTGGGAGAAAAAAGAAAAGGACTATGGGTTTTACTTATTTTATTGATATTGCTTATCTTTTATGGAGTAATGAGATATAATCAACCCCTGGAAGAAAAGAATGAACAAAATCTTTTTACTATTAATTGGTTACCTTACCATGAAGGTCTAGCCAAAGCAGCTCAAGAGGATAAATACATTCTAATCGATTTTTATACCGATTGGTGTGGCTATTGCGAGAAAATGGATCGTGAAACATATTCCCAAAAAGAGGTAATAGAAAGCTTGGCTAAAAATTTTATTGCCGTAAAGATTAATTCAGAATCAGAAAATAAAATTTTGGATGAAGGGAAAGAAATAACCGAGAAAGAACTAGCTTTAAAATATCAAGTAAATTCTTATCCTACTATCTGGTTTTTAGATAGTAAATATAATAAGATAGCGCCTTTACCAGGATTTATTCCTGCCAAACAATTTACCTGGGTGCTTAATTATATCGGAGAAGAATGGTATAAAAAAATTTCTTTTGAAGAATACTTAAAAAATAATAACTTAGAATAAATTATCTCATTAATTTTGGTTATATTAATAAAGGTCAAGATTTATGGCAAAACATAGGCCAGGCTTGACCTTTATTATTTCCTTTAGAATTTTTTTATTTTTAATCATTAATTAATTATATAATAAATTATTTGTACTAATTTCGAGTCGTCTTTACAGTTTGGCCTAAAAATGTAACTAAAAAACTGGTCATGCATGTTGTCTTTCCTATAGAATAAAGTTGATTAAATAAAATCTAATAGGAAGGAGTACAGCACACATGACCACAGTTGAACGCATTGCTAACTTTAAGTATAGTGTACTGCCACATGCACACAAACACAAGAACATTACCAGTACCTGTAAGCTTTTCAACTTAACCAGAACCACCTACTATGCGTGGTTGAGAAGGTTAAGCCAATTGGGTTATCTAGGCTTAAAAGATAAACCAAGATCCAAACCCAAGATGCCCAATCAGGTCAAAC
>DJVR01000057.1:0-700 GCA_002441285.1 Candidatus Atribacteria bacterium UBA6251
GTTTTACCTACTCCAGTTGGTCCCATAAAAATGAAAGAACCTACTGGTTTATTGGGATCAGCTATCCCTACCCGAGACCTTCTTATAGCATTGGAAACCAATCGAATAGCTTCATCTTGCCCCACTACTCTCTGTTTTAATTCTTCTTCCATTTTTACTAGTTTTTCTGCTTCTCCTTCCATCAAACGGCCAACTGGTATTCCGGTCCATTTAGATACGATCTCAGCAATATCCTCTTCATCTACCTCTTCTTTTAACATTTTATTCTCCTTCTGAAGTGAAGCCAGTTTTTCATTCTCTCTTTCCAAATCCTTTTGTAGTTGAGGAATTATCCCGTATTTTAATTCAGCTACTCTATTCAGTTCTCCTTCTCTTTCAGCTTTTTCAGAATCTATTTTAGCTTGTTCAATTTTACTCTTTATTTCATGAATTCTCTGAATACATTCTTTCTCGTTCTTCCAGTGAAGTTTCATACTATTTCTTTTCTCTTTAAGAGAGCTTAATTCTTTCTCTAATTTTCTCAAACGTTCTTCTGAAGTTTTATCCTTTTCTTTTTTTAAGGCTTGCTTTTCAATTTCTAACTGGATTATTTTTCTTTCTACTTCATCTATCTCCGCAGGCATACTATCAATTTCTATACGCAAGCTTGCTGCTGCTTCATCTACTAAATCTATGGCTTTATCTGGTAAAAATCTATCAG
>DJVR01000057.1:708-4630 GCA_002441285.1 Candidatus Atribacteria bacterium UBA6251
TTCTTTCTAATGCGGCATCTTTTTCAATATATTTTTTATATTCCTTTAAAGTAGTTGCTCCAATACAATGTAACTCTCCCCTGGCCAGGGCTGGTTTTAACATATTGGAGGCATCAATTGCACCTTCAGCCGCACCAGCTCCCACTAAGGTATGAATTTCATCGATAAAAACTATAATCTCTCCAGAAGATTCTTCAATCTCCTTTAAAACTGCTTTAAGTCGATCTTCAAATTCTCCCCGATATTTAGCACCAGCCACCATCGCACTTAAATCTAGAACAATAATTCTTTTATTCTTTAAACCCTCTGGTACATCACCTTTAACAATCCTTTGAGATAAACCTTCAGCAATAGCAGTCTTACCTACCCCTGGTTCACCTATTAACATAGGATTATTTTTGGTTCTTCGAGAAAGAATCTGAATTACTTTTCGAATTTCTTCATCCCGACCAATTACCGGGTCTAGTTTCCCCTGTCGGGCTAAAGAGGTTAAGTCTCGTGAATAACGCTCTAAGGCTTGATATTTCTCTTCTGGATTCTGATCGGTTATGCGTTGACTACCCCGAATATTTAATAAAGCTTTATATACCTTATCTTTATCTAAACCAGCTTCTCTTAATAGATTCCCTGCTATTGTATCAGTTGCTTCGATTAAAGCAATAAACAAGTGTTCAGTGCTAACATATTCATCCTTCACTTTTTGTGCTTCTTGTTGAGCAGTATTTAGAATATTATTAAGTTCACCACCAATATATTGTTGAGCTACTCCTCCCCCATAAACCTGAGGTATCTTTTCTAATCTTCTTTCTAACTTATATTTAATATCCTCGGAATTTACTTCTAATTTCTGTAAGATAGAAGGTACAACTCCATCTTTTTGATTAATTAGAGCCCAGAGAAGATGTTCACCTTTTATTTCTTGATGATTATAATTGCTGGCTATCTGCTGAGCTTCTCCAATAGCTTCTTGAGCTTTAATAGTAAATTTATCAAATTTAATCATTTTGTTCCTCACCTAGCTATTATAATATTTAACGAAGACCAATCTCTTAATTTAACTTTTATTTACTAAGTCATGAGTAATATTTTCTAATTCCTGTAACAAAATATCATTTTCTTCTCTTTTCCCAATGGAAATACGTAAAAAATATCGAGAATGGGAAAAGGTAGGGTCAGAAGTAACCTGCACTAAAATGCCCTTTTCTAATAACCTATGAAAAACTAAATCTGTATTATCTTTATCTCCGATTTCTAACAAAATAAAATTGGTATAGGAGGGATAGACCTTAAATGGTGAAATTTCAGCCATTTTAACTACCAACCTCTCCCGCTCCTGGATAATTCTATGCACATTTGTCTTTAGTGTTTCCTGATTCTCCATAATTACCTCAGCAGCTAGTTGAGAAAAAGTGTTAACATTAAAAGGGCTCTTTACTTTTCTTACTTCCGTAATAATTTCCGGATTAGATAGTAAATACCCTACTCTTAAGCCTGCTAGACTGTAAGCTTTAGAAAAAGTTCGTAAAATGGCTAAATTATCATAACGAGAAATTAATGGAAGAAAAGTCTTTCCTCCAAATTCATAATAAGCCTCATCTACCACTACCATACAATTTGATTCTTCAATAATCTTTATTATCTTTTCTGCTGCAAAATAGTTTCCAGTAGGGGCATTAGGGTAGGCTATAAAAATCAAAGAAGCATCTTTTTTCTTAGCTTCTTCTAAAATCTCTTCTTCATTTAAACTGAAATCTTTTACGTTTAAAGGAACTCCCACAAAAGAAGACCCATTAATCTGAGAATAAATTTTATACATAGCAAAACAAGGAGCAGTAGATATAACCTTTTTGCCCTCCTCAGAGAAAGTTCTTACCAGATAATCGATCAATTCATCAGAACCATTACCTATTATAATATGATCAGCGCTTAAACCCAGAGAATGGGATATTGCCTCGCTTAGCCTCTGAGCAAGGCTATTCGGGTAACGGGAAAAATCAATATTCTGAGCCCTTCTTAGTATTTCCTCTTGAATAGTCTGTGGTAAACCATAGGGATTTTCATTGGCGTTTAATTTTATTTTATGAGGTAATTCATGAGGATCATAAGGTTTTACCTCCTTTAAATTAACCCGAAAAAATCGATAATCTTTCTTCATAGCTTTCCCCTTTCTTTTGATTTAGTCCATAAATTTATAGTTCCTATTAAATCTCTATCTCTATTTCCCTATGTCCCTGGTGCAATAAATCTGAAAACAAAATCGCCTGACAGTGCTCTATTAACAACCTGGCCAATTCATCTCTTGCTTCTTCAATAAGAGCAGAAGGTACCTCACCAATACCATCAATATTAATTACTATTCTTTTAGTATTTTCAGAAATTTTACTAAAATCACCATTTCGCCAGTTCCATCTTCGACACATTATTTTCAAACTTTGTTCATCAAAATAGATTACTTCACCTGGTTCAGGATGTTCTTCTTCTCCTCCCCCTAGCGGAGCAAAAATCTCTTGACCAGAGGCAAAACCTAATCTTAGATTACCTTTTATAGCATCTATATCATCTCCTCCACAAGGGATGAGATATTTTATGGAGATATAATTAAATAAAGCAACTACCGAGTTAATAAAAGGAAAACCGCCTCCTTTTTTAATCCTATTTAAAATTGACCTAATAGAAGGAGGAAATTTCTTTGGATCTGAACCAAATTTTAAATGTGCTTTATCCCAGGCTTCCAAAAAGGGGTGGTAAGTTAAGTCTTCCTTAACTCTATTTTCTATTTCTTTATTCAAAGGTTTTTTAATTCTTTTATTAGCTAAAGCGTTGTTTAAATCTTTTACCACTATTATCCCTCTTTTAAAGTCGGGAAAAAGATTAAAAATATCTTCATCAATTAGTATTTTTTTTCTCATCTGCTATTTTATCCCCTTTCAGAACATCCATCTTAACAAAAAGGTTAAAGCAACAATTTATGCTAATAAATTACCTGATCTTTTTTAATCAGATTACTAAATAATTTTTATCCTAAAAAAAATATACCTTTACCCCGATAATCTGATTATCCATAAATGATTAATTGACATTAAAGAATTGAAGAAAAAGTGAGGATTATTTCTTTTCTAAGCTTTTTATCTGATCTCTTATTTTGGCAGCTTCTTCGTAATTTTCTTTCTCTACTGCCTTCTGCATTTTTTCTTTTAATTCAGCAATCTTTAATTCTTTTTCTTCTTCAATAGTTATTTTCTCGGTGGCTGCTTTTTCAAATACTTTCTCAGTTATATATATAGGGACATTAAGTCTTAAAGCTAAAGCAATTGCATCGCTGGGTCTGGCGTCAACTTTTCTCTCTAGATTTGCAGATTTAATATAGATATTGGCAAAATAAGTATTTTCCTTAATGTCGTAAATAACTATCCTGGTGACTACCAAGTTCATAGCATCTAATATATTTTTCATTAAATCATGGGGTAAAGGTCGAATAGGTTTAACCTTTTCCAGGGCAAGAGAAATCAATTTTGCTTCATATGGCCCTATCCATATGGGAAGCCACCTATTTTCAGTTTCATCTTTTAAGATTACCACAAAACCTTTGGTTACTGGGTCTATGGCAACTCCCGATACTTTTACCTTAATCATCCTTAATCCCTCTTTTTTTCTCATATTATGCTACATTTCAAATTATACTAGCATTTTAATATTAATATTTCTTAATAAAATTTTACACTATTTTATCATTATTTCAAGTTTTATCTATGGGTAAATAGAAAAACTAAATGATTTTTTCAAAAAAAAGCCATGATAGTGTAAAATTTTAGTAGGGGATTTGAAGAAAAAGACTTGCCAAGGGGTAAATAAATAAGGTAGACTTACCTCAAGAAAAATAACAAAAGAATAATTTACTTGTTAGTTAAACTTTAAAAGTGAA
>DJVR01000004.1 GCA_002441285.1 Candidatus Atribacteria bacterium UBA6251
TACAGAAAATATAGCACAGACTCAAGTTTTTATCCTTTTAACTTTTTATATTTTATACATCAGATAAATACAAAATTATTTTTAATAAAAAGTAAATAGGTTTAATTTAATGGGGGAGGAAGAATTGTTTAAACACTTACATGGTGGTAATCTTGAAAAAGCAATAAAGAAATATGGTATTTCTTCAGATGAGATTATTGATTTTAGTGCCAATATTAATCCTTTAGGCTTTTCACCTAAGACAAAAGAAGCTATTATTAAAAATCTTGATCGATTGTCTCATTACCCCGACCCAGAGTGTAAAGAAGCAAAAAAAGAGATTTCACATTATTTTAAAATAGATTATGAGAATATTGTTTTAGGTAATGGTTCTACCGAATTAATTTATTTAATTGTTCAAACTTTGAAGCCTAAAAAAGTATTGATACTTATCCCTACTTTTTACGAATATGAGAAAGCTTCAAATAATTACAATGCTTCTATTAAGTTTTATAAATTAATAGAAAGACAAGAATTTTCGATTTCAATAAACGAAATCATTTCTCATTTAGCTGGAATAGATTTGGTTTTTTTATGTAACCCCAATAATCCTACTGGTACTTTTTTTCATAGGGAAGAAATTTTAATTTTGGTAAAAGAGATTCAGAGGAGAAAAATTTTTCTGGTTTTAGATGAGGCTTTTATCGATTTGCACGAAAAAGAGAGTTTTGTTAGAGAAGTTAAAAATTATGATTATCTTATCGTTCTTCGTTCCTTAACAAAATTTTATGGTCTTCCTGGGTTACGTATTGGTTTTGGGGCAGGTAGTCCTAAATTAATTAAGGAATTAGAGATACAAAAGATACCCTGGTCAGTTAATTATTTAGCTCAAATTGCGGTTCGAGAAATATTGCAGGATGAAAAGTTTATTAGCAAGAGTAAGTCTTTTTTGCTGGAAGAAAAAGAATTCTTATATAGGGGATTATCTAATATAGAAAGATTGAAAGTCTATAAACCTTCAGCTAATTTTGTGTTTATTAAATTGTTAGGTAGTATTTCTTCTGAAAAACTTCAGGACCAATTGGGAAGAAAAGGGATACTAATTAGAGATTGTAGCAATTTTAGGGGGTTAGAAAAAGGGAAATTCATTCGAGTAGCGGTTCGTACCCGTAAAGAAAATATAAAGTTACTTAAAGAGATTAAGTCAATTTTATAGTGAGAATTGGAGTGTTAATTATAATGATAGGAGAGAATGTAAAGGCTAAAGTAATTATGATTCAAGGTACTGGCTCTTCGGTAGGGAAGAGTATAATGGTTACTGCTTTATGCAGAATATTTTATCAAGATGGTTTTAAAGTTGCCCCTTTTAAGTCTCAAAATATGGCCCTTAATTCTTTTATTACTAAAGATGGTGGAGAGATGGGAAGAGCACAAGTGGTGCAGGCTGAAGCTTGTGGAATAGAACCTACGGTAGATATGAATCCTGTTTTAATGAAACCTACCAGTGAAATGGGGTCTCAGATAATTGTGCAAGGGAAACCTATAGGCAATATGCTGGCTCAAGAGTATAGAGATTATAAGTCAAAACTTGTTTCAGTAGTAAAAGACTCTTTCTTGAAATTGGCTTGTAATTACGAAGTGATTGTCATTGAGGGGGCAGGCAGTCCGGCAGAGATAAATTTAAAAGAAGACGATATTGTTAATATGAAAATGGCTCAACTTGCAGATTGTCCGGTTCTTTTGGTTGGTGATATTGATAAAGGCGGTGTCTTTGCCTGGATAGTGGGGACTTTGGAGCTTCTAACCAAGGAAGAAAGAGAAAGAGTTAGAGGTATTATCATTAATAAATTTCGGGGAGACAAAGAAATATTACAACCGGGATTAGATTATTTAGAGAAAAAGATCAAGAGACCGGTATTAGGAGTAATTCCCTACTTTAGAGATATTCGGATAGAAGAAGAGGATTCAGTGAATTCAGAAAAAAATAAATATAATGCACAGCCAGTATCGGGCAAGATTAATATTGAAGTTCTCTATCTTCCTCATATCTCTAATTTTACTGACTTTGATCCTCTGGAGAGGGAGGAAGATATATCTTTGCGCTATGTAAAGATGGGAGAGAGATTGGGAGAGTCAGATTTATTAATCATTCCGGGGAGCAAAAATACTATCGATGACCTTTATTGTTTAAAAGAATTTGGTTATCAGGAAGAAATTTCAAATAGATTAGAAAAAGGCACCGTGATTGTAGGGATTTGTGGTGGTTACCAAATGTTAGGTAGACAGATTTATGATCCTGAACATACTGAATCATCAAGAGAAAAAATAGAGGGATTAGGTTTGATTGACAGCGTAACCACTCTCAAATCTAAAAAAAATACTTTTCAGGTAAGAGCCCGCTTTTTACCCAATTCTTTTTTTGATAACCAGGATGAATTATCAGGTTATGAAATACATACAGGAGAAACTGTTTTATCGGAGGATGAGAAGCCATTATTTAAAATTACTAAGAGAGGTTTTACTCAGGTCGATATTAATGATGGAGTAGTTAGTAAAGAAGGAATAGTTTGGGGAACTTATATTCATGGAGTATTTGATAATAATAGTTTTCGGAGAGATTTTATAAATTTTTTAAGAAGTAAAAAAGGATTGGCAATTTCCAGTTATATTCGCCAAGATGGAATATCTTACCAAGAAGAAAAAGATAGAGAGTATGATAAGTTAGCTTGCTTAGTTCGAGATAATTTGGATATGGATAAAATTTATCATATTTTAGGAATAAAGAAAGGTTAGATGATGAGTGAAATTATTACTGCCTATATTTTAGATTTAATTATCGGTGACCCGTATTGGCTTCCCCATCCGGTACGAATGATAGGGAAGGTTATTGAATATTTAGAAAGAACACTACGTAAAAATAACCAAAACCAACAAACAGAAAAGGTTAAGGGAATTATCCTGACTGGTATAACTGTTGGATTAACTTATTATATTATTTATTTTCTTATCAGTATAGCCGGGGTTATAAGTCCGGGACTAAAGTTTGCCTTTTCTTCTTTTTTTATTTTTACCACTTTTTCTACCAAGAATTTAGGAGAGGAGGCCATTTCAGTATATCGAGCTTTAAAAGAGAATAATTTAGAGTTAGCGCGAGAGCGGGTGTCTCGGATAGTAGGAAGAGATACTAAGGATTTAGATGAAAAAGAAATTGTGCGGGCTGCTATAGAATCCGTAGCTGAAGGAACCGTAGATGGAATTATTTCTCCTTTCTTTTACTCTATTTTAGGTGGGGCTCCTCTGGCAATGGCCTATAAAGCAGTTAATACCCTCGATTCTATGGTGGGATATAAGAACGAAAAGTATCTTTACTTTGGTTGGTTTTCCGCTAAGTTGGATGACCTGGCTAATTATCTTCCTACCCGTATTAGTGTTCTTTTAATTCCGGTGGCAAGTTTAATATTGAGGCAAAGGAGTCTGGCATCATTAAAAATAATTTTCCGAGATGGAAAGAAATCACCTAGCCCCAATGCTGGAATACCGGAGGCAGGTTTTGCCGGTGCATTAGGCGTTCAATTAGGAGGGGTTAACTTTTATCGAGGAGTGAAAGAATATCGACCAATTTTAGGAGAAAGGTTAAAAGAAATAAGCCCAAAAGATATTTTACTAGCTATTCGGTTATCTTATGCGGTTTCAATATTAATGTTTTTGGGCGGTTTGATAGTTCTACATTATTACTTGGGGGACTTTGAGGTAAGGGTGGTCTATTAATATTGGTTTTACTCCATATACCTTTTGCAAATTTTCTTCATTAAGTACTTCTTGGGGAGTCCCTATCTTCTCTATTTCCCCTTCATTTAAAAGGATAAGACGATGAGAAGCAATGCTTGCCAAATTCAAGTCATGAAAAACGGAAATGATCGTTAATCCCTCTTCTTTAAGAGCTTTTTTTAAGAGGTTTAACATCTCATATTTATAGTTTAAATCTAAATGAGAAGTAAATTCGTCTAAAAGAAGAAGCTGAGGAGTTTGAGCTAAAGCTTTGGATATAAAAACTCTTTGTCTTTCTCCTCCACTTATTTTTTGAATATTTTTTTCAGATAAAGGCAAAGATTGGGTTTTTACCATTGCTTTTTGTGAAATTTGATAATCTTCAAGGGTTTCTCCTTTTAATCGAGAAATGTAAGGCAGTCTTCCCATAAACACTACTTCTTTTGCTTTAAAACTAAAGGTAACCCACGTATCCTGGGGGACTACTGAAATAAATTTAGCGATTTTTTCGATAGAGAGATTATTTAGATTTTGATTTAATAAAAGTACATTTCCTTTATTTGGTTTTAATATCCCCGAAACAATTTTTAAAAGAGTGGTTTTTCCTGAGCCATTAGGACCAACAACTCCTAATAATTCTCCTCTTGATACAGAGAAGCTTATATTGGATAGAGTTTTTTGATTGCCATTATAAGAAAAATCTATGTTTTCTATTTTTAAAATAGTTTCAGGGAAAGACATTTTATACATTTCTCCTTTGCAGAAGATAAATAAATAAAGGGGCTCCTACTATGGCAGTTACCGCGCCAATCGGTATTTCTGTAGGAGCAATAATAGTTCGGGCAAAAGTATCACATAATATAAGGAAAATTGCCCCAAAGAGTGCTGATGTAGGAAGCATAACGCGATGGTCCGGACCTACTAAAAGACGGGCTATATGAGGGACTACCAGCCCTACGAATCCTATGAGGCCAGTAAAAGAGACTATACTGGCTATAATTATTGAACCAATGATAAAGATGCGTATTCTTAATTTCCCGGTATCAACTCCCAGGTGAAGAGCTTCTTCTTCTCCTAAAGATAAGGCATTTAAGTCTAAAGAGGATGAAAACAAAAATAGACAACCAACAATTACCGGAATAGTGATTATGGTTATTTTGTTCCAATTAGCAGTGGATAAATCTCCCATAAGCCAGAAGATCATAGAGTGTAATTCCCTTTTAGAAAGAGCTAAAAGGACAGTTATTAAAGCAGAAAAGAGAAAATTTATAGCTACTCCGGCAAGGAGCAGTCCAGTTGATGCCAGGGTATAACTAATTTTAGAGGACATATATACCAGATAAAGAGAAAACATTGCCCCTGTAAAGGCAAATAAAGGAAGAAAAGAAGCTAAATAATATCCGGTATTATATTGTAAAGCAATACCAATACAGGCTCCCAAGGCAGCTCCTGCTGAAACTCCCAAGATATAGGGGTCAGCTAAGGGGTTTCTTAAAATTCCTTGGAAAGCACCACCCACAGTAGATAGGGCTGCTCCGGCAAGAATAGCCATAACAATTCGAGGAATCCTTAGCTGCCAGATAATTAAACTATTAGTTTTATCTGACGAACTATTCCATATAAGGGAAAAGATTTCTTTGGGGTGAATAGAGACCACCCCAAAGTTAAGACAAACAAGACTTACTCCTAAGATGCCCAAGCTTCCCGTAAGAAGCATCAAGATTAATTTTTTTTGCCAGCTGGTATAGCCGGCAATTTCTTTTGGTAATTTATTTATGAAAAATTTCATATAACAATTCAAGCCCATCTACTAACCGAGGTCCAGCACGGTAAAAGAGATCTTCATTTACTATAAAGATACTTTGTGTTTTGATTGCCGGGATATTAGACCAACCAGGATGCTGGGAAATATTTTCTTTAATTTTTGATTCTTCTCCAGGATTCATTGCTCCGATGGGAATTATAATTATATCCGGTTCTGCTTCCGCTACAAATTCCGGGCTTATTTTTACCCAACCAGGAAGACTGGCAGCAATATTTTCCCCGCCGGCTAAAGTAATTAATTCATTAAATAAAGTCCCTTCCCCCGGCGTGTAGATGGTTTCGTAAGTTCCTCCGACAAATACTTTGGGACGTTTAGGAATAGAAATATTGTAAACTTCGGATTTAATTTTATCTACTCTTTGCGATAAATCTTCTACCAAAGCATTTCCTTTTTCAGGTATTCCACAAACAGTAGCTACCATTTTTATACTTTTGAGGGTTTCCTTAATGGTTAAAGGTTCAATAACTAATACATTAAAACCCAATTCTCGTAAGCGTGGAATTTCCTTCAATTGAAATCCGGCATAGGCTAAAATAAGGTCCGGTTTTAGGGAAGTAATTTTTTCTAAGTTAAGAGGTGACATTTTCCCTATTTTTTCTACTTTTGTTGCTTCCTCAGGATAATTGGTATAATCTGTTACTCCCACTACTTTATCGCCAAGCCCCAGGGCAAATAATATTTCAGAATTACTGGGAGCAGTGGAGATGATACGTTGTGGTTCTTCAGGAATTGTAACTGTTGACCCGGTATCATCGATTATGGTTAAAGGGTAATTGCTTGCTTCTGCGAAACTGAATGAGAGTAAAGAACTTAATGTAAGAAATAAAAAAGTAAAAACTAAAATTGATTTTTTAAATATTTTCATGGTTTACTCCTATTTAATTAGTTAATTAGTTATTTGGTTATTTAGTTAAAATAATTAGATACCTTTTTGTAGTTTTCAAATGCTTTGGTATTTTAAAATAAAAATAACACCCCCTTTTCCGCGAAGAAGTGATTGGTTTGTCTAAGCAGGCAGGTCTCCTGGCTCAGGGGTCACTCTACTTGCTGTGCCTTCCCATCCGTAATTTACTTTAATTGCTGGACAGTGGACTATTACAGCTTTCGTCACCCATTACAGTAGCGGGACTGCGGTGGATTTTCACCACTCTTCCCTTAGCCTACTTATCTTTAGATATTTAATTTTCTGTTCATAAGATTATAATACATTAGCTGAAAAATTACAATGAAAATTATTTAAATTCTAAATGTTGTATAATGTAAAAAAATCAATTAGTGGATAATAGCGAAAAACCATAACGCAAAATTTAAAATTAGGATAAACTTTTTCATTCTTGCGCTTTTCGTTTTTATATTTTAGTTCACCCTTAAAGTTCTTTAATCTGTTAATTGCAATTCCCAATTTGCAACCTGTATTTTAACCGATGAACCGAGTAACGGGCTAATCGGACAACTAATATCTTGTTAGTTATACTCGATACTATATTAAGTAAACTTAGTGTGTTTTTTTAAATATTTTGGTATAATAACTTTAAATGTTTTGAGTAAGGTAGAATTGGAGGATAGATAAGGTATGATGAAAGGTTTAATTCAAGTTTATACTGGTGATGGGAAAGGAAAAACTACTGCTGCCTTAGGGTTAGCCCTGAGAGCAGCAGGTAGAAATATGAAAGTGTTAATAATTCAGTTTATGAAAAAATGGGATTATGGAGAACTTCATTCAGTTAAATTAATTCCTAATATTACTTTAAAAACCTTTGGCACTAAAGAATTTGTCTACAAAGGTAAAGTAAAAAAGATAGATTATGAGGAGGCACAAAAAGCTTTCTCTTTTGGTGTAGAAGGGATGCAAAGTGGAAATTATGATATAGTAATATTTGATGAACTCAATATAGCCCTCTATTATGAGTTGTTAGATTTAAAAGAAATTGTCGAAAAGTTAAAAGGAAGGCCTGATGGAGTTGAAGTAGTTATCACCGGAAGAAAAGCACCAGAAGAGATAATTGAAATAGCTGATTTAGTAACGGAGATGAGAGAAGTTAAGCATCCTTATCAAAAGGGTATTAAGGCAAGAATGGGAATTGAGTATTGAGATGTATGATGGATAAAATGAATTATAATAAAAATGTAGAGGTGCGATTTATCGAACCCGGGAAAAAGTTTATAAAGAGAAAAACACAAAAAAATAACTTAAAAGATAAATTAGACAATTTACGTAATATTTTATCTGAAATGGGGAGTATTTTGATGGCTTAACTTGTAATACTGATATCTTTAGATGTTAAAGGCTTTTCTGCGCCTAGGGGCTCGATGGGAGAAAAGTTTAAACGTCTTTCTAATTCATTTTTATTAATTTGCGAATAAATACATGCCATCTTAAATGGTGCTAACTTATG
Source organism: Candidatus Atribacteria bacterium UBA6251 (assembly GCA_002441285.1). GTDB lineage: Bacteria > Atribacterota > Phoenicimicrobiia > Phoenicimicrobiales > Phoenicimicrobiaceae > UBA6251. Next base: position 7,969 of record DJVR01000004.1, read on the forward strand.
TTTTATAGACAAAGACTTTACTATCCCCGCATACAGATTCACACCTCTATCAGTTCCAGTTGTACCGCATGAACCTATTATAACGGGAATATTGCAACGTCTGCCTTCTACAAGCAATAATTCAATATCATGTTCTTCCCATTCGGTTATGAGGCATATCCGCTCCCAAGAAGGTCGGCCCAACATCAGCTGATCCTGCATCAGCTGCTAAAAAATCTATATTGTGTTTAAGGCCCTGATAAAATGAAGACTTTTCAATGATATTGTCTCCCAAATTGCCAGTTGAAACCAAAACTGATAATTTCTTCATAACCTTTTCCTCCTATCTCTTTTTTTGAAAGTTTTTCTTTAAATATCTCCGTCATTCATAGGAATGCGAAGAATTTCGAATCTATTGGCCGATATTATCCTGAAACTTACCCTATCATAACTCTCTGGGTCTATGCCCTTACATCCCTTCGTTCTGTTTTAGGGATAAAAGCGGAGATAGCTTTTAAGCTTTATTACTGGGTCATGCCCTAATGGAGGAATCCTCCTTATCTCCGCCTTATCGGTCTTTGGTTTCTTAATTCTTTAGGCAGCTTGTCTTATCTGGTTCTTTCTAAACTCACCAAGTACTAATTCTGCCTGGTATTCTGTCTGCTTTTTTATTAGGTTATAGATCACCGTTACTATCTTATTGGAGATAACCACTAGTGCTTGCTTCTTAAGAGAATTATGGGGACGTGTTTTTAAGTATCTGTACAGTTCTTTTAATTCGTGGTTTACTGCCACCATGGTCCTGGCCATCTGATACAAGATACTCCTCAGATTCTTCCGTCCCCGCTTGGAGATAACTGTTCTGCTTTTATGCTTAGCCGTTTTTATGGTTCTTGAATTTAAGGACTTCCCTTAATTCCAGACCACGATAATCGACGAAGCGTGCCCACTGTGTTTTCTTGGCAATATCTACTCCCACTATTAGTGTGCCTGGGGTTATTGCTTCTAACTTTTGAACATTATGACTTTTCATTTACTTACGACCTCCTGTTTATTATGATTTTTGTGCGTTTCTGAGGCACACATTAATCATAGCAGGAGGTTTTTTAATTTTCAAAGTCCATTTTCACGGATTACAGGAATGCTTAACAATATTACAAAAGACGGCCCGACAAAGGCCGTCTTTTGTAATAATAAGCCAATCATCTTGCTATCCATTACAAGGAAACTATTTACCAATCTTACCTTTACCCCAGATTAGATATATTATTCCTGCTATGGCTATAATTGCTATGATCCAATACCACATAATAATATTTACCCCCTTTCTTGCCTTCCAGGCAATTTTTAAAAAGGCAATCTCCAGACTTTTCTAATAATCTTTCTACCTATGACCTTGTTTTTAACTCTCCGGGCTATCTTCTTGGGATCACTACTCTTTATCTTCTCCACATCGTTGGCCATTCTGGCCAAGTTGTAGAGAAATGAAACTGTCTTGCTCATTCTCTTTTGTTCTCCTCTTTAATTTTTGTGACAGGGGACAGTTCTTTGTCACACTTTAATTCCTTTCCAGAATCAATCCACTCTTTTATTACTTCTCTTCTCTTTTCTTCTAAGACAACCTCGAGTAATTTTGAAGTTTCTCCTTTGCCTCTTGCTTTGTTGAGCTTTTCTTTCCAAAAATCAGGCAACCTGTTTTCTGTTTCTGTTTTTATCTCTTCCTGTTGTGAAGGATCAAGCAAATTATAAATCTGCTCTATTCTTTTAATTTCTTCCTGCCTCTTTTTATTCTCCTCTTCCCATAGCTTTATTTTAATAGGTAATACATAATCAAAGAGGTATAGGCAAACCAGTCCTCGGTATAATAGAGACTCCCTGTTTTAAGTATATCTGGTAATATAGGGCATCATGCTCTCTCGGGCACATGAAGAAATAGGAAAAGTAAGGACTTTACCCTTTCTCTGGTAGATGCTAAAGACAATGGTTTTATCCGATACACCCCAACCACGCTTACCCGGTCTTCTACCACCGAACATGGTTTCATCCATTTCGATCTCTCCTGAGAGAGGTTTAAGGTCGTTAATAACATTTTGATAAATAGTTTCTCTGAACATCCTGAAACATCTTTGGATGGTCAATTGGCTGTAAGGTACTTGAAATCACAGACGATAGGCTAGGACACCTAAACAGAAATACTCAATCAATCTCCACTTCCAATAGGGAGAGCTTCCTCTCTTTTTCCAGATGTTTTTTGATATTTTTCTGGTTAAGCCACCCTGACTACATCTGATTTGACCGCTGGAAAGTGTCCACCATTTTTTACTGCCGCAACGAGGGCATGTTTTCATACTCTCTTTATACTGTATTATCAACAGTTTTTCAAGGTTCTGGGTGCAACTTAAGTATAGTATTACCTTACTTTTTAGGAATAATAGAGATAGACACTTATTTATAATCAAAGCTATAAAAAGCATCCACGACCAATACCAAACATTAGCGGTAATCAGAAGTCTAAATAAAAAACTCGCCCTGTTTTTTTACAGAGCGAGTTATAATTAGGAGGTAATTAAAAATGAAAAAGTTTATTATTTTAAGTTTTCAAACGAACAAATTATATCATATCTTATTTTAATGTCAAGCCTACGAATTGCCTCATCAAAAAAGTATTCGAAATTTTATCGATGCCTCAGATAAAAATCTAAATGAAATAATTTTTATTATAGGACAATCTCCCCTATATTGGAAGAACAAAGTTCTTTCCAATAGAGGGGAGGATAGGAAGATGTTAACCATGAACCAGAAGAAGGCAGTAACCAGGGAATTGCAAAATAGAT
>DJVR01000029.1 GCA_002441285.1 Candidatus Atribacteria bacterium UBA6251
ATTGTTTTTAAGAGTTCACTTTTAATTCTTAAATAACAAATAAAAGGTATCTTCTTGATTTTTTTTAATAAAAATGATAAAGTATTTATTTACGAACAATATAATTTCCCTTTTTTATTTATTAATTTTTATATCTTTTTAGTGAGTTATTTACTAATTTTATATTTTGAAAAAATCAATTAAATTATTCGTAATTAATCAAATAAAGATTATTCCTGCTTCACTTTCCAAAAGATTAATTCTATTAACCATATAAATAAAAAAATATAATTTAAATCTTAAGTAAGGTTGGTGTTTGGCGATGAATAAAGAAGAAGTAATCCGAATTAGAGATTATTCCAAAATACCAGAATTGTGCCCAATTCCAAATTTATTAGATATTCAAAAGAAATCTTTTGAGGAATTTTTGCAAAGATCTGTCCCTCCAGAACAGAGAAAACCTCAAGGATTACAAGAAATATTTCTTAATATATTCCCTATCCAAGATTTTACCGGGAATTATATTTTAGAATTTAAAAGTTACTCTATTGGTGAATGTAAGGACACTTCTTATGGGTGTTGGGAAAAAGGGATTACCTATTCCGCACCTTTAGAAGTAAAGATTAATCTAATTAATAAAAAGACTGGAGAAATAAAAGAACAGGATGTTTTTATGGGTGATTTACCCATGATGACTGAAAATGGTAGTTTTATAATTAATGGTGCGGAAAGGGTAGTAGTTAATCAGCTAATCAGATCTCCGGGAATATATTTCGATGGAGAGGGAAGTGAAGGCGGAAATGGACTATATAAATTTAAGATTATTCCTAATCGAGGTTCCTGGTTGGAATTCGGTTTTGATTCCTCCAATATGATTTATGTACGGATAGATAAACGGAGAAAGATTCCTGCTACTACCCTATTAAGAGCTTTGGGTTTTGAAACCGATGGAGAAATAATGAATCTTTTCGATCAGGAAGAGATCGTGAAAAGTACTTTAGAGAAAGACAATACTACCAACCAAAGGGAAGCATTAATGGAAATTTTTCGAAGATTAAGACCAAGCGAGCCTCCCACCGAAAGTAATACCAGACAATTAATTCAAAGATTACTTTTTGATCCACGTAGATATGACTTGGCTAAAGTGGGTAGATATAAGATTAATAGAAAATTAGATCTAAGGGAAAGAGTTTTAGATAAAGTGGCTGCAGAGGATATCATAAATCCCCTGAATAAGGAAGTAATTGTAAAGGCAGAAGAAAAGATTACCCAGAAATTGATTGGTAAGATAATAGAAGCGGGAGTAGAAAAAGTAAGAATTTTAAATCAGGATAATGAAGCAGTAACTGTATTTTGCGAAAAAGATGAATCAATATTATCTATCAGAGATCACGATGATGATGAAATTAATGAAAAGATGATTGGTTTAACTATTTTAGAAGATATTATAGATTCAAAAACTGGGGGAATTATCTGTGTTAAAAATAATACTATAACTAGAGAACAGTTGATGAAGATAAAGAGTTTGAGAGATAGGATCAAGGTTAAAAAAGGATCAGCTTTAACTACTGAAGATATTATCGGTTCATTAAGATATTTGGTGAATCTTTATCGCGGAATAGGTTTTCTAGATGATATAGATCATTTGGGTAATCGAAGAGTTAAAACTATAGGAGAATTATTGCAGGATCAGTTTTATATCGGATTAAGTAGAATGGAGAGAGTAATTAGAGAGAGAATGACTATTCAACCAGATATTTCGGCTATGACTCCTCAAGGGTTAATTAATGCTCGTCCTTTATTGGCGACTATTAGACAGTTTTTTGGAAGTAGTCAACTTTCTCAATTTATGGATCAGACTAATCCTTTATCAGAGATTACCCATAAAAGGAGACTTTCTGCTTTAGGACCAGGTGGATTGACCAGAGAGAGGGCTGGATTTGAGGTTAGGGATGTGCACCATACTCATTACGGACGGATTTGTCCAATTGAAACTCCTGAAGGTCCTAATATAGGATTAATTGGCTCATTATGTATCTATGCTCAGGTTAATGAATTAGGATTTATTGAGACTCCTTATTTTAAAGTAGTTGATGGCAGAATTACCGATGAAATAGTTTATCTTTCTGCTGATCAAGAAGATGAATTTAAAATAGCACAGATTAATATATCTACCTATGACCAGAAGACCAAACTTTTACCCAAGAAAGTAATCTGCCGGTATCGTGGTAATATTTTGGAAGCTCCAGCTGAGGAAATAGATTTTATTGATGTATCTCCCAAGCAGATTACCAGCATCTCAGCTAGCTTGATACCCTTTCTTGAACATAATGATGCCAATAGAGCTCTAATGGGTACGAACATGCAAAGGCAATCTGTTCCTTTGATCAAAACTGAAGTACCTTTAGTGGGTACAGGAATGGAGCATAAAGTTGCGGTTGATTCAGGAGCAGTTGTAGTAGCCGAAGAAGAAGGAATAGTTACTAAAGTTGATGCAAATAAAATAGTGATTGAAAATAAAGATAAGCTCAAGAAAGAATATATTTTAAAGAAATTTATCCGCTCTAATCAGGGCACCTGCATAAATCAAATCCCCTTAGTAAAAGAAGGAATGCAAATTAAAAAAGGGGAAGTAATCGCTGATGGTCCTTTAACTTCTCAGGGGAACCTTGCCCTGGGGAGAAATGTTTTAGTAGCATATATGCCCTGGCATGGTTATAATTTTGAGGATGCTATCTTAATTAGTAATAGATTGGTAAGGGAAGATGTTTTTACTTCTATTCACATTAGTGAACATGAATGTGAAGCTAGAGATACTAAACTTGGTCCTGAGGAGATAACTTGTGATATTCCTAATGTTGGAGAAAGCAGTTTAGCAAATTTAGATGAAAAAGGAATTATTAGAATCGGGGCTGAAGTGGATTCCGGAGATATATTGGTAGGTAAAGTTACTCCCAAAGGGGAAACTGATTTAGGTCCAGAGGAAAGATTATTGAGGGCTATATTTGGAGAAAAGGCAAGAGAAGTAAGAGATACTTCTTTAAGGGTCCCCCACGGAGAAAAAGGAAAAGTAATTGGAGTAAAAATCTTTTCTCGAGAAAATAATGATGAATTACCACCAGGTGTTAATCAATTAGTACGTGTCTTTATTGCTCAAACTCGGAAAATTTCTGAGGGTGATAAAATTTCTGGAAGACATGGGAATAAAGGAGTTATTGCTAAAATTTTACCCGAATGTGATATGCCTTTCCTAGCAGACGGTACTCCAGTAGATATTGTTTTAAATCCTTTAGGTGTTCCTTCTCGTATGAATGTGGGTCAAATTCTGGAGATTCATTTAGGATGGGTAGCAAAAATTTTGGGTTTAAGAATGATTACACCTACCTTTAATGGAGCAACTGAAAAAGAAATCGAAAACGCCTTAATAGAAGCAGGTCTCCCTGGCGATGGTAAAGCTTTACTATTTGATGGAAGAACCGGAAGACCTTTTGATCAAGGGGTGACTGTAGGTTATACTTATATTTTAAAACTGATTCACTTAGTAGATGATAAAATTCATGCTCGTTCCACTGGACCATATTCTTTGGTTACCCAACAGCCTTTAGGAGGAAAAGCTCAATTTGGTGGGCAAAGATTTGGAGAAATGGAAGTATGGGCTTTAGAAGGGTATGGAGCTGCATATAATCTTCAGGAACTTTTAACCATAAAATCAGATGATGTTTCAGGAAGAATCAAAACTTATGAAGCATTAGTAAAAGGTGAAGAAATACCAGTTCCAGGCATACCAGAGTCTTTTAAAGTTTTAGTTAAAGAATTACGTAGCCTGGCTTTAAATATAAAAGTTTTGGATGAAGAGGGCAAAGTAGTAGAGATCAAAGAAGATGTTGATATAAAAGAAGAACCAGGAAGTAATTTTATTCGAGAGGTCGGTTAACCTATTAAATTAGGTTTAGCATGATAAATATTTTAAAAAAAGATTAAAAAATAATTTTTAATTTAAGAAATAATCACTATTTACTAACCACTATTAAGGGGAGGTAAGAGTTTTGGAAAATTCAGGGAATTTTAATTCAATTAAAATATGTTTAGCTTCTCCCGAGGAGATTAAAAATTGGTCTTATGGTGAAGTAAAAAAACCAGAAACCATTAACTATCGAACTTTAAAACCAGAAAAAGATGGTCTTTTTTGTGAGAAGATATTTGGACCAGTAAAAGATTGGGAATGTAGTTGCGGGAAGTATAAAAGAATAAGATATAAAGGAGTAGTTTGCGATCGATGTGGGGTAGAAGTTACTAAATCAATCGCTAGGAGAGAGAGAATGGGTCATATTGAATTAGCTACTCCAGTATCTCATATTTGGTATTTTAAGGCTATTCCCAGCCCATTATCTTTAATTTTAGATATTTCTCCTCGTAATTTAGAAAAAATACTTTACTTTGCTCCGGAACGACGAAGAGAACAACTATATGAAGTAATAGAAGCTGGTGAGTCTGGTCTAGAACAGGGAGATTTAATTTTAGAAGCAGAATATCAGATTCATAAGCAATATAATGAAAAATTTATAGCTGAACCTGTTTATCAGATGAATAGAAATAAAAGCTTTCCCTACAAGGTAGGTAACATAATTGATGAAAAAGAAGATCAAAAGTTACAGGAAAAATATGGAAAATTATTTTATCAGAAAGAAGCAGTCTGGTCTGAAGAAAGAAGCGAAAATTTTGAAGAAAATAATCTAGAAGAAAAAAAGGAAGAATTAGAGCAGAAAGATCCAGTCTCTCCTAACAAAGAATATAAGATTACCAAGATATTAGGTCTGATTTCTTTTAATGTTTTGAATAAATTAGAAGAAAAAGAAAATACTTCCTTCCATGCCAAAGTAGCCACTCAGAGCATCGAAGAATCTTGCTATATGGTAATAAATCCGGGAAATACTCCCTATAAAAAAGGTGAAATTATTTTAGAGATAGAGAAAAATCTTTTAGAACATTACGAACCCGAATTTAAAGCCAGGATTGGAGCAGAAGCTATTAAAGCATTGTTGAGAGAAATAAATTTGGATAAATTAGCCTTGGAGCTTAGAGAAGAATTAAAGAAATCCAGTGGTCAGAAAATGAAAAAGATTATTAAACGTTTACAAATGGTGGAAGCTTTTCGGGCTTCAAACTGTAAACCTGAGTGGATGATTCTGGATATACTTCCAGTTATTCCACCTGACTTAAGACCGATGGTGCAGTTAGAAGGTGGTCGTTTTGCTACTTCTGATCTCAATGATTTATATCGTAGAGTAATCAATAGAAATAATCGATTAAAAAGATTATTAGAATTAAGTGCACCTGAGATTATTATTAAAAATGAAAAACGTATGCTTCAGGAGGCAGTAGACGCTCTTATTGATAACGGAAGAAGAGGGAGAGCAGTTCTTGGAGCAGGTAATAGACCTTTAAAATCTTTAAGTGATATGTTGAAAGGTAAAAAGGGGAGATTTAGACAGAATCTTTTAGGAAAGAGAGTAGATTATTCTGGAAGATCGGTAATTGTAGTTGGTCCAAATTTAAAATTCCATCAATGTGGATTACCTAAAAAAATGGCTTTAGAACTATTTAAACCCTATGTTATGCGAGAATTAGTTAGTAGAGATTTAGCCCATAATATTAAAACTGCTAAAAAAATTGTAGAAAAAGAAAAACCAGAAGTCTGGTCAATCTTAAAAGAAATTGCTGAGGAACATCCAGTATTATTGAATAGAGCGCCCACTTTGCACAGATTAGGAATTCAAGCTTTTAAACCAATTTTAGTAGAAGGGAACGCAATCCAGATTCATCCCCTGGTTTGCGCTGCTTTTAATGCAGATTTTGATGGAGATCAAATGGCTGTGCATGTTCCCCTATCGGCTGAAGCTCAAGCTGAAGCAGAAATAATTATGTTATCCTCCAATAATATTCTTTCTCCGGCAAACGGATTACCTATTGCCTTACCTAGCCAGGATATTATTTTAGGATGTTATTATCTAACTATGAGTGAAAGTGGAAGAAAAGGTGAAAATAAAGTTTTTGCAAATCCCGATGAATTAATTAGAGCTTATGATGAAGGTTTGGTTGATCTACACAGTAAGGTAAAATGCCGAGTAAAAAATAAATTAGAGTATACCACAGTGGGAAGAGTAATCTTTAATGAGGTTTTGCCTCAAGATATAGAATTTATGAACTTAACTATCAGTAAGAAATCACTAGAAAAGATTATCTCTTTAATTTATCGCAAATATGGCAATGAAGTTACTGTAAAAACTTTAGATAAGATTAAAACCTTAGGTTTTGATTTTGCTACTTCCTCTGGAATTTCCATTGCTATTGAAGATTTGGAAATTCCCTCAGAAAAGAGCAAGATATTGGAAAAAGCTGAGAAAGAAGTGGATAAGATTAATGAACAATATAATTATGGGTTAATCATGGAGGAGGAAAAAGAGCAGAAGATTATTAATGCTTGGACTAAAGCTTCCAATGATGTGGTAGATGCTATTTTAAGGAATTTAAGTAAATTTAATCCTCTTTATATTATGGCCGATTCTGGAGCACGTGGAAGCAAAAGGCAGATTGGACAATTAGCCGGAATGAGAGGTTTAATGGCAGATCCTTCTGGCAAAATTATTGAATTTCCTATTAAATCCAATTTTAGGGATGGTTTATCTGTTTTAGAATACTTTATTTCTACTCATGGAGCACGTAAGGGGTTAGCAGATACCGCCTTGAGAACCTCAAAATCTGGATATCTAACCAGGAGATTGGTAGATGTAGCGCAGGATGTAATTGTAAGAGAAATGGATTGTGGTACTAATGATGGAATTATTATTCGTGCTTTTCAGGAAGACGGGGATGTAATTGAAACTTTAGCGGAAAGATTGGTAGGGAGAATAGTCCAGGAAGACGTGGTTGATCCTGTAACCGGAAAAGTGTTAGTTGCAATAGGAGAAGAAATTAATGAAGAGATGGCTAAAAAGATTTCTGATGCAGGAATAAAAGAAGTAAAAACCAGATCTGTCTTAACCTGTCGAGCGGAACATGGAGTTTGTGCACTTTGTTACGGGAAAAATTTAGCTACGGGAAAATTAGTAAATATTGGAGAAGCGGTAGGAGTTATTGCTGCTCAATCCATTGGAGAACCCGGGACACAATTGACTTTAAGAACTTTTCATACTGGAGGAATTAAGATAACTGGAGAAGATATTACTTTAGGACTTCCTCGAGTAGAACAACTCTTTGAGGTAAGAAAACCTAGAAAACAGGCGATTATTAGTGAAATTAACGGAGTAGTAGAATCAATTGAGAAGATGAATGATGAACAAAAGAAAATAGTGATTATTCCAGAATCATCTCAAGAGAATGTAAATGGTAATGGAAGTAAAAAGAAAATATATTATATACCTGGAGATGTTCGAATAATTGTAGAGGAAGGACAATCAGTTAAAGCTGGAGAAAGGTTAACTGTAGGTTTTATTGATCCCCAGGAAATTTTAAAAATACAGGGAATTAAAGCAGTACAAGAGTATCTAGTTAAAGAGATTCAGGCGGTCTATAAATCTCAAGGAGTTAATATCAATGATAAACATATTGAAACTATTATCCGACAGATTGCTCGTTTAAATATGATCTATATTCGTTCAGCTCGAGATTCGGAATTATTATCTGGAGAATTGGTTTATGTATCTGATTTTGAAAGAGCTAACAAAAAAGTAATAGAAGATAATAAAATAATTTTAGAAAAAAATAGGCAACTCTTAGAAAACAAAAAAACAGTAAATTCTCTCCTGCATAATCGAACTGGAGAAATTATCATTAAGGAAGGAGAGCTAATTGATAGTAAGCATATTTCCAGAATAGAAAATGCTGAATTTACTGAATTCCAGGTAATTGATGAACAAAATAAAAAATATACTATTCTAAAGGGTGAAAATTCTTTTCTAGAAAGAATAATTAATTCTATTTTGGCAGAAGATATTAATGAATATTTTAATCAAGAAAATATAAGAATCAGCGAGGAAAATCTAAATACAGTTGAGACAAATCAACCAATTACCAGTTCTTTCGCTATTCAATTAGTCAATAATGATATCAGAATGATTAGCTGCTATAAACCTGATATTTTTGAAAAATTAGAAGGAAAAGTGATTGCCGAAGAAGTTATTAATCCCAAAACTAATCAGATTGTGGTTAATCGGAATACCAGACTTACTTCCTCTATAATTAATCAGATTGTTAAAGCTAAGATAAATAGTATAAAAGTGTGGGAAGAAATAAAGGAAGTAAACATCAGAGATGGTGTAATAAAATTATTAAAAGATGAGGTTATTGGTAAACCTCTTGGTACCGATTTATCAGATTTATCCACCGGAAATACTATAGCGAATAAGGGACAAATAATTAGTAAAAATCTAATTAAAAAAGCTTTAAATTGTAAAGTAAGTGATATTCCTCTGGAAGATGGAACTTATTTTTCACTAGATGGGAGGATGTTAGAATTTCTTTATGAAAACATAGTAGGGAAAACCTCAGCTTTAGATATTATCGATTCTGATACTGGAAAGGTAATTATTAAAGCAGATAAAAAGATTACTCAGGACGATGCCACCAAGATTGCTAACTGTCATCTGGATGTAATTTATTTAAGGGAAAATAATAATATTCAATCTTTGGGTGTAGTGGAAAATATTGGGTTTCTGAGAAGAAAGAAATTACCAGCTATCGGAATTCCTATTATTCAAGGCATTACTCAAGCTTCACTTTCTACAGAAAGTTTTCTCTCGGCAGCTTCTTTCCAGAGAACTACTCATGTCTTAACTGGGGCATCTATTAAGGGTAAAGAGGATAAACTTTATGGTTTGAAAGAAAATGTTATTATTGGAAATATTGTCCCTGCTGGAACTGGATTATCTAGGTATAATCGGATTGAAGTTACTTACCCCGGGGAAGAAGAGAAAGTAGAAGCAATATTTGAGAAGAAAACAGAACAATCACTTCAAGTAGAGGATGTTTTTAAAGAAAAGGAAAATAAAACTATTTCTCCAAGTGTACAAGATTTTAATCCAGAATCTATTTTTGAAGAAGAAGCTTCTCAAGATGAAAAAAATGAGGATGAGTAGTTGACAATCTATGCTACTATTGTTAGAATATAAAAGTATTTTTTGTGATTTTAGTAAAATAGGTAAAGGATGGTAATTCTATGCCGACTATTAATCAATTAGTTAGAAAAAAGAGAGCTAAAGTAATAAAAAAAGAAAAAACTCCTGCTTTACAAGGGAATCCTTTAAAGAGGGGAGTTTGTACCAGGGTATGGACTATTACTCCCAAAAAACCTAACTCTGCCTTAAGAAAGGTTGCTCGGGTAAGATTAACAAATAATATTGAAGTTACTGCTTATATACCTGGAATTGGGCATAATCTACAAGAACATTCTATTGTTCTAGTAAGAGGTGGAAGAGTGAAGGATCTACCTGGAGTTCGCTATCATGTGGTAAGAGGAGCAATGGATGCTACTGGAGTAGAAAAGAGATCGCAGGGAAGATCAAAATATGGAGCTAAGATACCTAAGAAGACAGTAAATAAATAATAATTTTTACCCTGAGGAAAATGGAAAGATTAGATAACCAATTAATCTTACCAAAAAGAAAAGATATAGCAGAAAAGAATGGTGTTCGAAAAGATTTTATTCTAGAGGTAAGAAGGAATTAAAATTAAAGTTATTAAATCGAGTTCAATAAATATATTTATAATTTTATGACCAGAAAAAGATATTATTTTAGATTGGAAATAAAAGGAAAGGAGTAGACAATGTCCAGAAGAAAAAGAGCAATAAAAAGAGAAATTCCACTAGATCCAGTTTATAATGATCAGAATGTCTCTTCTTTTATAAATAAACTTATGTATGATGGTAAAAAGAGTAAAGCCGAAAAGATCTTTTATCAAGCATTGAAAACAGCAGCAGAAAAGACTAAAAAAAATCCTTTAGAACTTTTTAATCAAGCCTTACAGAATGTTATGCCGGTAGTGGAAGTTAAATCTAGAAGAGTAGGTGGAGCAAGTTATCAGGTTCCAGTAGAGGTAAGGCCTGATAGAAGAGTTACTTTGGGTATGAGATGGATTATCAGCTTTGCCAGAAAGCGAACCGGTAAACCAATGGAGGAAAGATTGGCTTTAGAACTTATCGATGCTGCGAATGGTACGGGAATGGCTGTAAAAAAGAGAGAAGATACTCATAAGATGGCTGAAGCAAACAAAGCTTTTGCTCATTATCGCTGGTAAGGGAAAATAATCAATTAGAAATTTAAAGATAACCATTTAAAAATTAAATCATTTTTTCTATACTGGGTGTTAATTAGATAATATAATAATTTGTGCAAATATTTAAAATAGATATTCTTTATCGAATTTAAGAGAAAAAATAGGATAAATAATGGTAGAAAATATAACTTTAAATAAAATAAGAAATATAGGCATAATGGCTCATATAGATGCGGGAAAGACTACTGTAACAGAAAGAATATTATATTATGCTGGTAAAACCTATAAAATAGGAGAAGTTCATGAGGGTACTGCAGTAATGGATTGGATGCCTCAGGAAAAAGAAAGAGGTATTACTATAACTTCTGCTGCTACTACCTTATCCTGGAAAGGTTTTAGGATTAATTTAATTGATACACCAGGACACGTAGATTTTACTGTAGAAGTAGAACGATGTTTAAGAGTATTGGATGGTGCAGTAGCAGTATTTTGTGCAGTAGGAGGGGTTCAACCGCAATCAGAGACGGTGTGGAGGCAAGCGGAAAAATACGGTGTTCCTAGATTAATTTTTATTAATAAAATGGATCGAGTAGGCGCAAATTTTTTTGGAACTGTTAAAATGATTGAAGAAAAATTAGCTATTATACCTATTATTACTCAATTACCTTGGGGAGCGGAAGATAATTTTCAAGGTATAATTGATCTTTTAAAGATGAAGGCATATGTTTATGATTTGGATAGTTTAGGAGTAAGTTTTAAGGAAACAAACATTCCTGAGGAATTAACGGAGCAAGCGCAGACTATTTATCATCATATGGTAGAAAAATTAGCGGAAATAGACGATACGATTATGGAAAAATATTTAAATGGAGAAGAGATCTCTTCTCAAGATTTAAAAGTAGCCATCCGTCGTTTAACTGTTAAAAATTTAGTAGCACCAGTTTTATGTGGGTCTGCTTTAAAGAATAAAGGGATTCAACTTCTTCTTAATGGAATTATAGATTATCTACCTTCCCCTATAGATATACCCCCAGTGAAGGGGATAGAACCTTACAACCAGAAGGAAATATATAGATTAACTGATGAGAAAGAGCCGTTTGCGGGTTTGGTTTTTAAGATAATGTCTGACCCCTTTTTTGGGAAATTAAGCTTTATCAGAGTTTATTCCGGAACATTAAAATCAGGCAGCAATATCTATAATCCTTTAAAGGGGATAAAGGAAAGAGTCAATAGATTGGTTTTAGTACATGCTGATCATAAAACCGATATTAATGAACTCAAAGCGGGAAATTTAGGGGCGATTATTGGCTTAAAAAAAACTGTTACTGGTGACACTTTATGTGATAGAAAACATCAAATAATTTTAGAATCAATGGAATTTCCGGAGCCAGTAATTTCTATTGCGGTAGAGCCAAAAAGCCAAGATGAACAGGGAAAAATGGCATTAGCTCTGGATAAACTATCAGAGGAAGATCCTACTTTTCGCAGGACTTTTAATCCAGAGACTGGACAGACTATTATCTCCGGAATGGGAGAATTACATTTGGAGATTATTATAGATCGTTTACTCAGAGAATATAAACTAAAAGCAAATATTGGAAAGCCTCAGGTTGCTTATCGGGAAACTATTGAAAAAAGTGCTCAGGCCAGGGGAAAATTTATCAAACAGACTGGTGGAAGAGGTCAGTACGGAGATGTTGTTTTAGAAGTTGAACCTTATCCTGAAGGGAAATTAAAATTTGTCAATCAAATTGTAGGAGGAATTATTCCCAAAGAATATATTCCTTCTATAGAAGAAGGAGTAAAAGAAGCTATGTCTAGAGGAGTGATTGCAGGCTATCCAGTAATTAATATAAAAGTAACCTTATTGGATGGTTCTTATCACCCCGTAGATTCATCGGATATTGCCTTTACCATTGCAGCTTCTATGGCTTTCCAAGAATGTATGAAAAAAGCAAACCCAATACTTTTAGAACCAATTATGGAGGCTGAGATTATTACTCCAGAAGAATATTTAGGCAATATAATTAGTGATATTAATAGTCGGAGAGCTAAGATTGAAGGAATTGAAACAAAAAGTAAAACAAAAATCATAGTTGCTGAGATACCTTTAGTAGAAATGTTTGGTTATGCTACCAGTTTGAGATCTATTTCGCAGGGTAGAGCTACTTATACTATGCAATTTAAATATTATGGTAAAACACCTGATTATATTAAAGATAAAGTATTAGGAAAGATTTAGTATTTTTAAACCCATTATTTCGTTTCAAGGAGGAACAATTTAAAAATGGCAAAAGAAAAATTTGTAAGAACCAAACCACATGTTAATGTTGGTACTATTGGTCATGTAGATCATGGTAAGACTACCCTTACTTCAGCTATTACCAAGGTTCTAGCCAAGAAGAACCTGGCTGAAGCTAAGGAATTCCACGATATTGACCGTGCTCCAGAGGAAAAGGAAAGAGGAATTACCATCTCCATCTACCATGCTGAATACCAGACTGAGAATAGGCATTATGCCCATATCGACTGCCCTGGTCATGCAGACTATATCAAGAATATGATTACTGGAGCTGCCCAGATGGACGGAGCTATCCTGGTGGTATCTGCCGCTGATGGACCAATGCCCCAGACCAGAGAACATATTCTCTTAGCCCGTCAGGTAGGAGTCCCCTACATCGTAGTCTTTTTAAACAAGGTCGATATGGTGGATGACCCGGAATTACTGGAATTAGTAGAAATGGAAGTAAGAGAATTACTTTCCGAATACGAATTCCCAGGAGACGAAATCCCCATCATTAAGGGTTCAGCCTTAAAGGCCCAAGAGTGTAGCTGTGGTAAAGATGATTGCCCCTGGTGTAGTGGAATCTTAGAACTCCTCAAGGCAATAGATGAATATATTCCTACTCCCAAGAGGGAAACCGATAAACCTTTCCTCTTATCAGTAGAGGATGTCTTTACTATTACTGGTAGAGGAACAGTGGCTACCGGTAGATTAGAACGAGGAATAGTCAAGGTAGGAGATGCAGCCGAAATAGTCGGTCTTAATCCCAAGATCTTAAAGACCGTTATTACCGGAGTAGAAATGTTCCGTAAGACTATGGATCAAGCTGAAGCTGGAGACAATATCGGTCTTCTCTTACGTGGTATCGATAAGAACCAGGTAGAAAGAGGCCAGGTAATAGCTGCCCCCGGTAGTATTACTCCTCATACTAAGTTTAAGGCTAGTGTCTATGTCTTAACCAAGGAAGAGGGTGGTAGACATACCCCCATTTTCAGTGGGTATCGTCCTCAGTTCTATTTCCGCACCACTGATGTAACCGGAACAGTAATCCTTCCGGAGGGAGTAGAGATGATTATGCCTGGTGATAATGTAAACATTACCGCTGAGCTGATTACTCCTATTGCTATGGAGAAACAGTTACGTTTTGCTATCCGCGAAGGAGGAAGGACGATCAGTGCAGGAGTAGTAAGTGAGATCCTGGAGTAAATACTGGTCTTTAAAAGATTCTCTAAGAATAAAAGAATAAAAGTACTAAGAAAGGGTCGGATTTATCCGACCCGATTAT
>DJVR01000065.1 GCA_002441285.1 Candidatus Atribacteria bacterium UBA6251
CAAGTTTGTTTTACCATTACCTTAATAATAATCATAACTTTATCTATAATGACCATTAAAAAAGTTTAAAATTTAAAGAATAAATATGCAGGAATTAATTTGAAAATTTTAATTGAACTAATTACAAGTTTTATAATTATAGGTCTTGCTGCCTGTGGGGGAGGATTGGTAACCATCCCTCTTATTCAACATGAAATAGTTAGTATCAGGCATTGGATAACCTTTAATGAAGTAGCTAGACTCCTGGCTATTGCTCAAATGACTCCCGGGCCCATAGCTATTAATGCTGCTACTTTTGTTGGTTTTCAGATTGCTGGAATTACCGGTTCTATAATGGCCACTCTGGCCGTTATTTTCCCTGCTTTGATTATACTCTTTTCCCTTGCTCCTATACTCAATCAGGTCAAACACAATGAAAAGGCAAAAAGGATTAGTCGGGGGATTCAACTTGGTGTATTAAGCTTAATACTTTTTGCTATCTGGTCCTTTGGTTCAGGAGTAATTAAGAATTGGCTTGATTTACTGATTACCATTGCTTCTTTTTTGATGCTCATTATTTTTAAAAATAAAGTTCACCCGGTATTAATTATCATAGCCTGTGGATTTCTGGGAATGATTATTTATTAAATTAAACAAAGGTAAGTACTACTTTTTCGTAATTTTTTTCCTTCTGTTATAAATATAAAAATCTAAATTTTAAATTGGCTCAGCGTGAGCCAGCAAATACTTTTCTGCCTGAGCAGACCATAATCCATTGGTTTCAGATAAAATATCAGCTAATCCTTTCATAGGATTTTTACCTCAAAATTAATCAATTATATTTTATTATAGCACAATTAAAACCAATTTTTAACTATTTTTATTTTTCTTAACCCCCACCAATAGGAGGAAATATTTTGACTACATCTCCATCTTGTAATTTGCGTTCTAACTGGTTAAAAGGTATAAATTTTTCATTAATCAGCACCATACTAATGGCTTCCATAGCTTTTTTATGTCGAATGGTTTCCTGTAAAAATTCCTTTACTGTCTTCTCACCTTCTATCTCTTTATTTAAACCTTCTTTTTCGTTATACCCTTCCACATAATCCTTTAAATTGGAATAAATGATTAATCTTACTTTCATCTTTACTCCTTATTTAATAATAATTTTAATCCTTAAAATATTGGATATTATTTTTAATATCCTATAAAACTTACCTTTACTAATACTTTCTTATATTCTATCAAAATAAATTTATAAACCAAAACAATAAAGGTAAAATAAATACTACCCCAATAGTGGTAAAAATCCAGCAAGAATTAACTAAATCTACATCCAGATTATAAACATTTGCCGCAACGACTGAATTAAAGGCAACAGGCATAGCAGCTTGAATTAAGGAGACTTTTAGGGGTAAACCATGATCAATAGCCTGATAATTTAATAGTAAAGCAATGGTTAATATGGCTAAGGGAAGCACGAGAAATCTAATCAACGAGATATATAAGCATTCTTGAAGATATTTTGAGATGCGACTTAATTTCAGATTCAAACCAATGGAAAAAAGTAACATAAAGGTGGTAAAAGGAATAAGTATTTCATTAACCGAGGTGTAAATAGCTGGTCTATCCAGGTTGCTTAAATTAAAAAATAAACCGATTACTACCGAACCTATGCCAGTATAAAAAAAGGGATCTTTGATTATCTCAATAATTCTATGGCTTACCCTTCTATCCTTAATAAAATTTTCACTATACATATTGGCAATAGGATAACCAACTCCATAATATAAAAAACGCATAAAAAAAGTAAAAATGGGCACCAGAGCATAACCTTCTTCTCCCAAAAAGTAAAAACAGATCATTCCCCCTATAGAAGCAGTATTGGCAAAAAAGCCACAGCAAAACATAGAACCTGTTTTAATGGAGTCATAATGCTTAACTTTGGATATTATGACTGCAAAGACTCCTCCAGCCACGATAGATATTGCTCCTACCACAGCCAAACTGATAATTCTGGTAAAATTTTCCATTTTTAAAATCCATAAGCTACCAATATAAGTTATGGAAATAAACCAGATCATTCCTAATTTTTGTAAAAAAATAGCTATCTTTTTTAAGGTTTCAGAGTTTAACCATTTTCTTTTTTTAGTAAATTTCTGAAAAAAATACCCGCTAAAAGTTCCGATTATTAAAACCAAAAAGGTTTTTGTTATAGCTAAAATCATAGTCCATTCCCAAAAAAAAATTATTTTTCGATAATATTATAATTAAGCCTGATTATTCTTGATCTGATTAGTTCTTTTTATTTTAAAGTGATAAAAACAATTTTACCTAGATCAATACTAAAAATCAACCAAAAATCTAAGGGTTTATCCAATAAACTTTCTGATAAATTTATACTTGAAAATTTATTGAAGATTAAGAAGATGGATAAAAAAGATTAGCATTAATTTTTAAAACTAGTATTTTCAGGATAAATTTCATCTAATCTTATCTTTATCTCCTTTAAGGAAGGATAGACTAAATCAGGTTTTACGCTGGAATTAGCTAAATCCTCTCTGCTGGTCTCCCCGGATAAAACCAAGATAGCCACCATCCCTCCCTTTTTCCCCATAGCTATATCAGTATAAAGTCGATCTCCGATATAAGCAATCTCCTCAGCTTTTAACCGAGTATAATCTAATATAAATTGCTGGGTATAAAAGGATGGTTTCCCAAAAAATAAAGGCTTAACTCCAGTAGATGCAGTAATCATAGCACAGATCGATCCACAATCAGGAATAAATCCTTCTTCTACTGGACAATTAAGATCTGGATTTACAGCCAAAAAGGGAATACCTCTTCTAATATAATGACAGGCTTTTGCTACCCGATTATATTCTAAGGTGGTATCAAAACCTACTATGACTAAATCAGGGTGTTCTTCGACTAAGTGGACTCCTCCTTGGATAAAATCCTCTCTTAAGTAATTATTGCCCAGAAGATATATTTTTTGGTCCCGATGTTTTTCCTTTAAATATTTTAAAATTACCTGGTTGGCAGTCAGTATATCTTCTTGTTTTACCAGACAGCCCATTTTCTTTAATTTATCCTGATAATATCTAGCATGTCGAGAAGAATTATTGGTAAAGAAATAAAAGGTTTTTCCGCATTTTTTTATCTTTTCTGTAAAGGAAAGAGCTCCTCCGATAATATTATTTCCGAGATAAAAAGTTCCATCCATATCTAAAATAAAACATTTAATCTTTTTTAAGATATCTTTTTCTTTTTCAGAGATTGAAATAACCATTGCTGTTTTTTTCGAGAAAAAATAATCCACCACTTCTTTAGAAAGTTTCTCTAATAATCCTAAATCCCATAATAATTGTAGAATACCATAGCAGCTTCTGACTTCTTTCCCGTAAATCAGGCTATGATAAAAAGTTTCTGCCTCTATACCTATTTGCGCCGGATTAACTGGAGCCTCTGCTTCCTGTAAGATTTTTTCGACCTTTTCTACCGTCGGTACCATTTGATCCATTATTTTAATGATTTCAGGCCATTTCTCTTCGATTAATTGAAGTCGCTTTTGATGTTGCGCTCGAGAATTTTTCCTTGATTTTGTTTCCTGGTCGATAATCAATGGTGCGGCATCTAAAAATATCTGGTTAATCTTTTGGTTCCATTTCTCCTGGTTAAATTTAGCTACTTTTTCTCGAGCAGCCGCTAAGTTCAATGCTTTTCGAGATTGCAACAATTTGAATAATTTTGTAATCACGATAGTGGCTATTCCCACCTTAGTCCCATGCAAAACAGCCTCTTTGCCTCTTAATAGAAAAATAATCTCCCAGCAATGAGAAAGATGATGCTCAGAACCAGAAGCAGGACGTGAATTGCCCATAAAATTCATAGCTATTCCTGATAAAATCAGACCTTCAGTAAGGTAGGCAATCGCTCTCTCCTCTCTTTTTAAAATACCTGCAATATTTTCTATACATTTTTCCACAGATTTTTTTACCAGGCTTACTATCCATTCACAATAACATTCATTGTTTATTATTCTAGCTATCGCCCAATCACATAGTGCTGTGTATTTTCCCAGCATATCACCAATTCCCGCCTTAAACATATCCAGCGGTGCTTTTTTTAGAATTTCAATATCCGCAATAATTGCTCGAGGAGGAGCCGCTTCATAAGTCACCTTCAGATTACCTGTAATCAAAGGAGCTACAAAGGAGGGATATCCATCCATAGAGGGAGCGGTAGCCACAATAATATAAGGGATATTAAGTTTATAAGCGATATACTTAACAATATCATTTATAGTCCCTGAACCCACGGCCACAATTATATCAGTATCCTTATTAATCCGAATAGTTAGCTCCCCTATGGCCTTTTCATCGGCAACTAAAAGTTTTTCTCTCTGAAAAATATGTAAGGTTAGATCAAATCCGTGCTCTCGTAAAATCTGTTCTACTTTCTGGCCAGCTGCCTGATAAGTATTTTTATCTGCTACCAAAAATAGATTTTGGCATTGATATTTAGCAAATAAAGTAGGTATAGTAGAGAGTATATTTTCTCCCAGGATTATATCTTTAACACCTGCTCTATGCAGTTTACCACAGGAACACATAATCTCTTTATGGATTAAATCCTGAATCGATAGATTACTTAAATTGTTCATTATCAATCTCCTTGTTGCGATTTAAATTAATTAATTCTTCATCTTTATAGTTAAATAAGCGTATTTTTAGTCAGAATTTTCCCCTATCTTAATCTGGAATAATTTTGGCCAGAACTTACCAGTCACCAATAAACTATCTTTTTCTTGGAGATATGCAATTCCATTCAGGACATCAATTTTTCCAGCAGCATTTACTTTTACATAATCCAAAATACCCCTTAAATCAAGCCAATTAATCACCTTTCCTGAATCAGGATCAATAATAGCTATCTTTTCGGTCTGCCAGATATTGGCAAAAATCTTACCTTTAATATACTCTAATTCATTAATATGATAAACAGGGGTATTTTGATATTCTACTTTTAGTTGTTTAACTTCCTTTCTGGTAAAAGGGTCCACAAAATGAATAAATGGACTTCCGTCACTGATGATAAGATATGTTCCATTATGAGTAATTCCCCACCCTTCATAAGGATAAGAAAAAGTATCTATAAGTTGAAAGGTTTCCCGATGATAAATAAACCCAATCTTTTCTTTCCAGGTTAATTGATATATCCTATCTTTAAAAATAGTAATACCTTCTCCAAAATATTGATCAGAAAGATCCAAATATTGTACCACTTTACCAGTATCTAAATCTACCTTGCGCAAAGATGAAGAGCCATAAAGACCGGTTCCCTCATATAAAAAACCATCCTGCCAGACTAATCCTTGAGTAAAAGCTTCTGGGTCATGGGGGTAAATAGCTATAATCTCATAATTAAGAAAAACATTATTATTCAGAGAATCAATAGCCTTCGAATATAGGTAAAAGGAGAAGATAAAAAATATCCCCATTAATAATACTCGAGCTAATAAAGAATAATTCCTCACTAAAGTTTTATTCATCTCTAATTTGTCCAGTTTTAGGTATATCTCTTTACCTCAAGGGTACACTATTTTCTTATTTAATACACCCAGTCCTTAACTAAAGACCTGATAACTCTAATCCATAAAGAAAAAGAATAATAATTACTGTAAAGATTGTAATTACTCCCCAGGGATTGACTTTTAAATATTCAGGGATGGTAATCTCTCCAAACCATCCTTTTTTTAGAAAGCCTTCTAAGCGGGGATAAAGATGGGCAAATATTCCTGAACCAATGATAATGCCAACCAAACCACCCAATAAAGCATCCAGATTTCCCTGACCAACAGCTGCCGATATAGTCCCCGGACAATAACCTAATAAGGCGAAACCAATGCCAAAGATTAGCCCTCCTACCACAGTCATACCAATTGAACCAGGCTTAGGATGAAGTTTAACCCACTCCCAACCTTTCATAGTATAAACTCCTAGCATACCTACCACCACCACGGTAAGTATTATTTTGAGAACCGTAAAATCTTTCAGAAGGAGTTGACCAATAATCACCTCATATTTAGCTACTCCACCTTTTTGTAAAAGGAATCCAAATATTATTCCCATAATCAAACCAAGAAATAATTGAAATTTCCTTTTTGAATGTAATCGCTTTAACAAATTTTACCCCTCACTAAAGATAATAAATAATTTGAGCGGCTAATATTCCTCCAATAAAAAATAATATCACCGCTAACCAACTGCTGAGAGCAAGTTGTAAGGTCCCGCTAATACCATGTCCACTGGTACAACCGCCCGCCCAACCAGCTCCTATCCCTAAAACTACCCCTCCTATCAAGGCAACAAAAAAACGAGGGAAAATATTCATCCCAAATCTATTTACCCATAAAGAAGGAAGCCAGTTCAAATGAAATTCACCCCATCCATTCCCAATCTATTTCAGCTGGAAATTTTTGATAATAAATTTGATCCTTTACTGATTTTCCAGTGATAACCTGTTCAATCATTCCACTGGTTCGGGAAAAACAGGAGCAGAAATATTAATCGCTCCTTCTAAGTGATATTTTTCAAATTCCGCTTTAGTACGTACATCCAGAACTTGCCCAGAACTATTCTTCCCTAAAGACTTCAATTGGATAGCAGAAATCTGACAGAGATGATGAATGGGCAAACCATTCTTGGCCCACTCAAACATTCCACCCTCCAGATATCCATAAATATTATCCAGACCTACCCTATATAACCAAAGAGCAACTTCTTGAGCAGAAATATAATCCGGTAAAACTAATAATATATTTTTATCTGAAGGTATCACCCATCCTGCAAAGGTAGGAAAATTTCCTTCAAAATCAATGGAGTAAGCATTATTAATATGCTGGCCAGCAAAAGCACTATAACTACGACAATCCAGAATTACATAATCTTCAGATTCTGCCTTTGTACTAAATTCTCTGGGCGATAAAGATCTAATTTTAGCCAACTTATGTACCAATTGCGGTCCTTGGCAATTTATATTACTACAACGAGTAAAATGATCAGGAACAGGGGGCATATCATTGATTAAAGAATTAATAAATTCACTTTCTGATTCTATCTTTAAGGGGAGGTTATATCTTTTTTCATAACCAATAGTACTACTCCGTTTAGCCCCTATGGCTTTCCCACATAGAGAACCTGCTCCGTGTGCTGGTAATACTTCACAAAAATCGGGTAGCGTTTTGATTTTTTTCAGGCTATAAAATAACTTTCTGGCTAATTCCTCAGCTCTTCCGGGGAATAAATCAGGTCTTCCTACATCTCCTACAAATAAAGTATCACCACAAAAAAGGACTACTGGCTCCTTCCCCCTTGATTCATTTATTACCACATAAGAAATATGTTCTGGAGTATGACCAGGAGTTTCTAGCACGCGAATAGTAAGATGATCAATTTTAAATTCATCTTCTTCTTTTAAACCCTGATTTTTAAATTTACAATTCGCAGAGGCAGGCGCATAAATTTTTGCTTTCGTCCGTTCAAATAAATCTAAATGGCCAGAAACAAAATCTGCATGAAGATGAGTTTCTAAGATATGAGTAATTTTAAAATTCATCTTCTTAGCCGCTTCTATATATCTTTCTACATCTCGACTGGGATCAATAATTGCACAGCTTTCGTTACCACCTAAAAGATAAGAACTATGGGCGATTTTGGGGATATAAAATTGTTCAATATACATAACCTCACCTTAAAATTTAAAAAATAATATGATCCTCTACTATCGCGCCAACCATCCACCATCCACCGCAATAGTATAACCATGAACATAATCCGCAGCTCGGGAAGATAAAAAGACTGCTACTCCTTTTAAATCTTCCGGAAGTCCCCATCTTCCTGCTGGGATTCGCCCCAAAATTTCTGCATTTCTAACCTTATCTGCCCTTAAAGCAGCAGTATTATTAGTTGCTATATATCCAGGAGCAATGGCATTGACATTAATATTATATTTAGCCCATTCATTAGCTAATAAACGAGTAATTCCCATTACTCCACTTTTACTAGCAGTATATGAAGATACTCGAATACCTCCCTGGAAAGCCAGCATTGAGGCAATGTTAATAATTTTACCGGGTGTATTTTGTTTAACAAATTGTCTGGCTGCAGCCTGACTGAAAAAAAATACTGTTTTTAAGTTGATATTCAGTACATCATCCCAGTCTTTTTCGCTAAACTCCAGGGCTTCACTTCTTCGGATAATCCCGGCATTATTTATCAGGATATCCAGTTTACCAAATTCTTGAATTACTCTATTTATAATTCTATTAATTGGTTCAATAGAAAGTAGATTTTCATCCAGGTAAAGAAATCTTCTCCCTAAACCTTCAATTGCTTTTCTGGTTTGAGTGGGATCAGCCTGAAAATCTACACCCGCAATATCTGCTCCTGCTTCCGCTAATCCTATAGCCATCCCCTGGCCTAAACCAGTGGTGCAACCTGTTACCAGAGCCACTTTATTATCTAATTTAAAATCATCAAGTATCATAAAAAACCCCCCTTAAGATTTATTCTTTTATTGTAAACTCTCCATCTTAACATTATCCATATCCCCAAAAGCTTGATTTTCTCCCACCATTCCCCAAATAAAGGTATAATTTCCTGTACCAACTCCTGAATGAATAGACCAGCTGGGCGAAATCACTGCTTCTTCATTGCGCACTACAATATGTCTAGTTTCTCCTGGTTTGCCCATAAAATGAAAGACTACCCCATCTTCAGCTAGATTAAAATAAAGATAAACTTCCATTCTTCTTTCATGGGTATGGCAAGGCATAGTATTCCAGACATTACCCGGTTCTAAAATAGTCATACCCATAACTAACTGGCAACTCTTTACTCCTTGAGGGTGAATATATTTATAAATAATTCTCTTATTTGATTCAGTTATAGAGCCTAGATGCACTGATTCTACTGCATTAATGGCAATTTTTTCCACCGGATAGCTATTATGGGCAGTAGCGCTATTAAAATAAAACTTAGCTGGATTTTGATGATCCTCTCCTGAAAAGATGATTTCTCGATTCCCTTTTCCAATATAAAGACCATCAAGCTTTTCCAGAAAATATTTTTTCCCATCTATGCTTACCGATCCTTTCCCTCCAAGATTAATAATCCCCATCTCCCGTCTTTCCAAAAAATAATCAGCTTTAATATCTTTTTCTGCTTTTAAAATGAGAGGTTCAATTGTGGTAAGACCACCAATAATAATTCGATCATTGTGGCTATAGACTAAGTTGATTTTGCCGGGAACAAATAAATTTTGAACTAAAAACTCCTTTCTAATCTTTTCAGTATCATAATTAATAAAATCGTCTGGATGAACACTATATCTGATTTCCATCTTTTCCCTCCTTGTTTAAGTTACTTAATTTACTTTATTCTGGTATCCTAACTGGAAAGAAACATTTAGGGCTTCGTGCTGTACCAGTTCAATTAAAGTAGGTTTATTCTGATTAATCCTTTTAGTATCACCGGTTATTCCCAAAGCAGCAACTATCTTCTTAAAAGAGCTAAAAATTGGAGCAGCAATACAGGTGGTTCCTAAAAAAACCTCTTCATTATCCACCGCATAACCTCGGTCATTAATCAGGTTTAATTCCTGAATAAGTTTCCCTCGATCTATAATGGTATGGGGAGTAAATCTGGTTAAATCGATACTACTGACAATTTTATTTCTCTCTTCTTCGGGTTGGAAAGCCAGTAATGTCTTCCCCACTGCTGGAGCATGTAATGGTAAGCTAGAACCTACTATAGCTCTGGTTTTGTTAGCCAATGGACTCTCTATAATCTCTAAAAAATACAGAGATAGATCCATTAAGATTCCCAGATGGGAAGTCTCGCCACTCTCTCTGGTGAGCTCTCTCATAAATGGCAAGGATACTTCACGTAAATCTCTAATGTATTGGACATGGTTTCCCATTTGAAATAGCTTAAAACCGAGTTGATATTGTTTGGAAGATTCTTCACATTCAATAAATTTATGTTTTGCCAGGGTTTTTAAAATATTAAAGGTGGTAGCATAGGGGATTTTAAAATAATGAGCTATATCCGATAATCTAGTTTTTTCTCGGTTAATTTCCAGGTATTCTAATATTTTAAAAGCCTTTTCCAGAGTAGATAACCTGTTTTGTTTATTAGTTTTGTTTTTTGAACTAATGTTCATTTTTCATATATATAAAAATATTTTCATAAAAATTATATTATTTTTTTGTTTAAAAGTCAATCTATTGATTAATCACCTTACTTATACCTTCTTTTTTATTAACCATCTTCTCAAGCATTAAAAGTATAGCAACATATTGTTCTATTTCTTCTATCCTGATTTTATATTATTATTTCCTCGGTTAAAGAAATGCCCTTCTTCAGGAAGAAGAAGGGCAAGGAATCATCTTTTTTTAAACTAATTAGTAATCCTGTCTTGATTAAATTTGTATTCTTTTTCAATATTTTTTATTCCTTTTTCTCAACAATTAAGGTGCATTTAGTAACTAAAGCTGCTATAGCCCCTAAAGCAGCTAAGGCAGGAACCAATAAAACTCCTACTGCCCCAGCGGTAAGTGGAAATTCAGCAATGGTTTCATCTTTTTCATTTTTAATAATTATTTTGCGGGCATTCCCCTCCCGAATAATCTCTTTCACTTTCTCTACAATCTTTTCACCAGAAATAGTAAATTCTTCTTTATTTTTCTGGTTATTCATTATTATCCCTATTATCCCTCCTTTTTTGTTCAGCCTAATTATAATTAGTAATATTTAGTAATTAAGTGGACATAGTAATAAATAAAATAAAAAATCTTCTTTAACACCTACCCTGAATATAGGTCAGTTTCATTAACTTAAGCAATTCCACATAAAGTAATGGACATAATGAAAGAATTGCTACTATCCACCACTGATCAGAGGTTAGCTGGACTGTGTAAAAAATATTTTGTAAGGGTTTAGTGGTAATTACCACCCATTGCAATATCCCGGAAATAATCACAGCTATGATTAAATAAAGATTACTGAATAAACCCAGGTGTAAAATTGAATATTCTTCTGAACGAGAATTCAGAGATTGCGATAATTGACTGAAACTAAGGGTAGCAAAAGCCATAGTTCTAGCAGTCTCTAAATTAAAATTTGCCCGACCATAGAGAAAAGCCACCAGAGTTAATAAACCAATAAAGATGCCCTGTGAAAAAATATTAAATCCCATTTTACCAGAAAAAATTCCCGCAGAAGGGTCTCGAGGCGGTCTTTGCATAATTCCTTTCTCTATTGGTTCTACTCCTAAAGCTAGAGCTGGTAAACCGTCGGTAACTAAATTTACCCATAATATTTGAATAGGTATTAAAGGGCTGGGTAAACCAAATAGAATTGCCCCCGCAATGGCTACTATCTCTCCTAAATTACAGGAAATTAGATAATGGATAAATTTTCTAATATTCTGATAAATTTTTCTTCCTTCCTCTACTGCTTTGATAATAGAAGCAAAATTATCATCAGTCAAAATCATATCTGAGGCTTCTTTGGTTACATCAGTTCCAGCAATTCCCATAGCTACTCCAATATCTGCCTCTTTGAGTGCCGGAGCATCATTTACTCCATCTCCAGTCATAGCGGCAATCTGGTTTCTCTCCTGTAAAGCCCTAACAATACGGCGCTTATGGTGAGGAGATACTCGGGCAAAAATGCTGGTATTCAGCACTATTTCCTCTAATTCATTCTGAGAGATTTGTTCTAATTCATATCCATTAATTATCCTATCTCCGGTGCGAAAAATACCCAATTCAGAACCAATAGCCAGGGCAGTAAGAGAATAATCTCCAGTAACCATAATAGGGTATATCCCTGCCCTCTGACAGGTTTTTACCGCCTGGAAAGCTTCTTTGCGAGGAGGATCTATCATCGCAATTAATCCCAAAAAGGTTAAATCTCTTTCCACATCCTCAACCTTTTTACTCTTATCTCCTTCTTCTTTACTGATTACTTTAAAAGCCACCCCCAAAACTCGTAAAGCTTTCTGGGCTAACTGTTGGTTTTTTGATAAAATATCAGCTTTAACGGAAGCATCCAATTCTTCTTTTTCCCCATTCTTTTGATAATATGCACAATGATTTATTACCTGGTCAGGAGCGCCTTTTACCAAAATAATATTATTTCCATCTTTCATTCTATGAATAGTAGACATCTGTTTACGGTCTGAATCAAAAGGAAACTCTCTTATTCGGGGATATTCTCCTTCTATTTCTCTTTTCTGATAACCAGCCTTTGCCCCTAATACTAATAAAGCACCTTCAGTGGGATCACCAATAATTTCCCAATTTCCCCCCGCATCTTTCTGTAACTCTGCATTATTGCAAAGTATAGCCCCCTTTAATAGTAGAGCTAAATCTTCATCTATTTTTTCCAGTACCTTACCTCCAGCTTGAAGGAATCTCCCTTTTGGTTGATAGCCTTCTCCTTCCACTTCAATATCTTTTTCAGGAAGAATCAATCTTTTTACCGTCATTTGATTCTGAGTCAAAGTACCGGTTTTATCAGTACAAATAACTGTAACCGAACCTAAAGTCTCTACTGCTGCCAAACGACGAACAATAACATTCTTTTTAGCCATCTTTTGAACTCCAAGGGCTAAAACTACCGTAACTACTGCTGGTAAACCTTCTGGAACAGCGGCAACAGCCAGAGATATTCCAGTAAGAAACATTTCAAAAAATTCAATTCCTCTTAAACATCCTAAAAAGATTAAAAGCCCAATCAAAATTAAGATTATTAATCCTAATTTTTTCCCCATTTCATCAAGCTTTTTCTGTAAAGGAGTTACCTCTTGCTTTTGTTCTTTTAGCATTCCAGCGATTTTACCCACTTCAGTCTTCATCCCGGTAGCTACCACTATTCCTCTTCCTCTCCCTGAAGTAACTGTAGTGCCCATAAATGCCATATTATTCTGATCCCCCAGCATAACTTCTTCCTGGTCAATCAGCTCATCTCTCTTTTCTACTGCTTCTGATTCTCCGGTTAAAATTGCTTCCTGTACTTTTAGATTAACTGTTTTAAATAATCTTAAGTCAGCAGGTATAAGATCACCAGCTTCTAGAAGTACTATATCACCTGGAACCAGATGCTGGGCTTTGATTTTAACCTGTCTTCCCTCTCTGAGCACTAAAGCAGTAGGGGCTGCCATCTTTTTTAAAGCAGCCAAAGATTGTTCCGCTTTATGTTCTTCTACTACTCCTAAAGTGGCATTTAAAACTAAAATTAGGGTAATAACTACTGCATCACTTATCTCCCCCAAGATAAAAGATATCAGGGCTGAAACTAATAGAATAATTACTAGAATATTTTTAAATTGATCCAGAAACATTATCCATAGGTTGCGATCTTTCTTTTCTTCAAGTTGATTTGGACCAAATTTCTGTAATCTCTCTTTAGCTTCCTCAGAAGTTAAACCTTTTTGTAATTCAGTATTTAGTTCTATAGCTATTTCTTCAATCGATTTTTGGTAATACTTTTTCATATTCTTAATCCTTATTATTTAACTCCTTAATATTTTAAATCATTAATCTAAATAAACCGGTAAAAAAATAGAAAGCCAACACTAAAGATAAAGATAATTTTACAAAGATGGCCATAACACTACCCAAAAAAATAATCATTCCAGATCTTAAAGCTCTGGAATTTTCTTTACCTGCAACTATCTCTCCTAAAATTGCACCCATAAATAGGCCGATTATCATCCCCAGAGGTGGGAAGAAGAATATTCCTATTACCATCCCTATTACTGCTCCCCAGACTCCTTGTCTGCTGGTACCATATCTCTTTGCGCCCCAAAGGGGGAGAAAATAATCCCCCAGGGATACTAGTACAGTTATGACCGCTAAAACCATTAAAAAATTTTTAGTAAAAACATGTTCCTGGCTAGAAAATTGTAGTAATAACAACGAGGTATAGCTTAAAGGTGGTCCAGGAAGAGCGGGTAGAACACAACCAATTACTCCTAAAATTGAACAGATAACACCTAATATAATTAAAAAATATTCCAATTAAACTAACTTCCTTTTGAATAATTTATTTATAAAACTTATTTTTGTTTATTTGCATAATTACTCAATTTATTATAGAAACAATTTTTAAAAGGCTGAAGGAAAATTGATCCCATTATTTTAATTCAAAATTTTTTTTATCTTTTTGTTCAGAAAATATTTCGCTTTTCACCGCTTCTATAACTTTTTTTAGGTAATCCTTTTCAATTTTACCTATTAAAGAAGGAGTATCAAATATTCTTTCTGGTAAACGATAATTATCCAGAGAAAATCCCTCTTGAACTTTAAACCTATATTTCTCTAAATGGATCTCTTTCCCCTTGTTTATTAGTTCTTCTTTAGAGAGGTCATAACCAGCATTATGAAGGGCTTCCAGGCAAACTTCGGGTGTGTATATCCCTCGGGCAAAGAAACAGATTACCAGACTGGAAAGAATCTGGCGCCAGTATTCCTCCTCTAGTATCATTTTAGCTAGGGCCTCTGGTTTAACCCTTTGTTGAGTTAAGACTTTCTGGTCTATACTATAACCAGCATTATCCAAATGACTATGTCTGGTACCTACCAAAAAGCCTATATGAGCAGCTGGACCAGTATGATATCCAGCCATCTCATTCCCAGAAAAAGACAGGGCAAATTCATAACCCCCA
The DNA here is from genome assembly GCA_002441285.1 of Candidatus Atribacteria bacterium UBA6251. Taxonomy (GTDB): domain Bacteria; phylum Atribacterota; class Phoenicimicrobiia; order Phoenicimicrobiales; family Phoenicimicrobiaceae; genus UBA6251. Next base: position 14,722 of record DJVR01000065.1, read on the forward strand.
TATTTTTGGGCAGCATACTCTACCCCCTGAGATAAATCCTTAAAAAATTGATTAGGTTGCTCCAGAATAAATTGAACTGCCTTTATATAAGTAATATAATCACCCCAGCTAAATTGAATACCTCCTGTTTCTTTTTCTGAAATAATTTTTTTCTCTTGAGCTTCTGTTGCCCAGGCTAGAATTACTCCTGTACTCATAGCATCTAAACCGACTTTCTCTATCTGATCAATTAATTTCAATAATCCTTCTGGTTTAGCTATACCCAGCATAGATCCCAGGGCATAGATTGGTTCATAATCATAAGAAATCATGGAGGTTTTATAAAAATAAAGCTCATCCTCATAAGGTTCTCGTAAAGCAGCGATGTGAATACACCCTACCGGGCAATGTGCACAAGCTAGACGACGACCCAGATAACCTTCTGCTAAATTCTCTCCAGAAATATTTTTTACTCCCTCAAATCTTGCAGTTTGTAGATTCCTGGTCGGTAGTCCTCCCAACTCATTCAAAGGAGAAGTATTCTCTGCGGTACCTAAATCATGATATTTTTTCATTACTGGAGAGGAGACGGCTTCCTTATAAATATGGTCATAGATTTTCCTATATTGCTGCTTATCTAGAAGGGGAATAGAATGCTTTCCCGATATCACGATACCTTTTAATTTTTTACTACCAAAAACTGCTCCTAAGCCTAATCTTCCAAAATGACGATAAGTCTCAGTAGTAACCCCCGCATAAGAGATCAGTTTTTCCCCTGCTCCTCCTATACGCATGATCGTCCGCAGTCCTGTAGCTGGCTCATTCTGACGAATAATTCTACCTACAGTATAACTACTGGTCATTCCCCATAAAGCAGAAGCATCCCGGAAATAGACTTGTCCATTATGAATAGCTAAATAGATTGGAGAAGTACTTGCTCCCTTAATTACTATAGCTCCGTAACCAGTTAAACGAAGAGCAATCGCGCTTCTTCCCCCACAATGGCTTTCACCAAGGTTTCCAGTATGCGGAGATTTAAAGAGAGCTACTGTTTTAGAAGCAAGTGGGAACAAGCCAGTTAGTGGCCCCACTGCCAGGATGATCGGATTTTCTGGAGCTAAGGGATCAATCCCTACTGAGCATTCCTCCTTAAGAATTTGAATGGCTACCCCTACTCCTCCTAAGTATTTTTCAAAAAGATCACTTCTTTTTTCTATCCAATACTTTTTCTGGGATAAATCTATATACAATATATTTATTAGATTATCTTTTTGGAGCATTTTTCTTCTCTCCCCATTCCTCCAATTTTAATACTTCATGAGGACAATATTTCGCACAATAACCACAATGACGACACACCACTGGTTTATTAATCTCCTCATCCCAGAATATTGCTCCAATTATACAGGCATTTTTACAATATCCACAACCTATACACTTAGCAATATCCAGTTCCACTCCTCCACCTTCACGAGGAGTTAGGGCTTCAGTAGGACATACCCTGGCGCATGGTGGATCAGGACAAGCCCGACAAACAATTACAGTAAACCCTCTTTCCATCCCTCCTATTGACATTACCTGAATACTAGATCTAGCTAAACCTCCTTCACCTTTTAAACGCGAACAAGCAAACATACAACTCTGACAACCTACACATTTTTCGCTATCTTTTACCGTTAATCTCATCTTTTCATCCTCATTTAAATTATTAATATAAATTATGACCGGAAAATATGAAGAGGTCTTCCTACTATACCTTCTGCTGCCTCAGCCAAAGCCTCAGCTAAAGTAGGATGGGCATGAATAGTCTGGACAATTTCAGAAGCGGAGAGTTTCTTAGAAAGAGCTAAGGTAGCTTCCGCAATTAGATCACTAGCATGTGCCCCCAGAATATGTACCCCCAAAAGGGTATGGGTATCTTTTTGGGCAATTATCTTAACCATTCCTTCGGTTTCTCCCATTCCCAAAGCCTTACCATTTGCCAGATATGGAAATTTAGATACTTTAATTGCTTGATTCTGTTTCTTTGCTTCTTCTTCGGTTAAACCTACACTGGCTACCTCAGGCAGAGAGAAGACACAATTGGGAACTGCCCGATAATCCATTATACTATTTTCTATTCCTGCAATATTCTCTACCGCTACTATCCCTTCCCGAAAAGCTACATGGGCTAACATAATCTTTCCCACTACATCTCCTACTGCATAAATACCCGGAACATTGGTTCTCATCCTCTGATCAACCTTAATAGCTTTTCCTTCTAATTCAATTCCTAAACGAGAGAGATTAATCTTTCCCCAATCAGGAATACGACCAGCTGCTAATAGAATTTTTTCGCCTTCTAACTTCTTTTCTCCCTCCGAATGAGAGATAATAACTTCTAAAAGTCTTTCCTTTTTCGTTATCTCTTTAACTTTACTATTAGTTAATATTTCTATTCCTTTCTTTTTTAAGAGCTGAGTAAGTCTAGTCGCAATTTCTTCATCTATGGGAAGTAGGATTCGAGGTAACATTTCTACTACTGTAGTCTTTACTCCTAAAGCTTGGAAAATACAGGCAAATTCTATACCTACTACTCCTCCTCCTACTATAATGAGTTGAGAAGGTAATTCGTTCAGCGAAAGGGCTCCATCACTGGTAATTACTCCCTCATTATCTACGCCAGGTATGGGAATTGGCATAACCCGGGAACCAGTAGCAATAATCACATTTTTGGTGGTAAAGATCTCTTTTTTTCCTTCGGCAGTAACCACTTCCACTGTTCCTGGTTCAGGAATATCTCCTTCTCCTTTGACTATTTTTACTCCATTGAGAACTAATAATTGTTCTACCCCGGAGGACAATCTTCTGGCAATCATATCCTTCCGTTTCATTATGTTAGAAAAGTCAATGGTAAAATCCTTAACCATTATTCCGAATTCTCTAGCTCTTCTAATGTTTTGTAAAACTTCTACCGTACTTACCAAGGCTTTGGTAGGAATACAGCCGCGATTTAAGCAAACTCCTCCTAATTTATCTCGTTCTATTATAGTTACCGATAATCCAAGTTGGGCAGCTTTGATGGCAGCTACATACCCACCAGGTCCTCCGCCAATAATTATTACATCCTGATTATTCACCATACCCTATCTCCTTTTAGTATTTTTTTCGAAGATAAATTTTAATAGAAAAGCAGGTTAAGTTTAATTAACCTGCTTTAATTATAAAAAATTAGGTTTTTATTTATTTTTTCCACCTTAATGCCCTGATATTTTTTATTCTATCTCCTGCATTTCCGCATAAAGCGAATTAGTAATTCCATCATAGACCCAGACTTCTTGAACCCAGGTATGATATCCATCCTTCACCAGGGTAATTTCGTATTGTCTTTCCTTTAACTCTGAGATAACTTTAGGCTGGGAAGAAGAACTGGTAGTCTGGTAAATACCATTTAAAAATATTTTTGCATCACTTACATTACAATAAATAGCTAAAGAACCATACTTGATCTCTGGAGATAAGTAAGCTGATAAAACGTAAGTCTGATTAGCATTAACTAAAATTTTACTACTCCATTCCCGATAACCATCTTTAGTGATAGTAATTTGGTGGTACCCCGGCTGGACATTCTTTATCTCTACTGCTTGATTACTATAGGTAGTCCTCTGGTATTTGCCATCCAGATAGATTTTTGCACTTCCTTGATTACAATAAATGGAAATAGAACCATATTGCGGCAAAGGAATCATATCAGCAGAGAGAGAAACGGTCTGGTTAGCAGCGACAAAAATATTACTATTCCAATCTTGATATCCTTCTAGTTGCAGTTTAATTTTATGTTGGCCTGAATTTACTCGATCTATACTCAAAGGAGTAATTCCTGTGTAGTTATTATCTAGATATACTTTTGCTCCCCGAGGATTAGAATCTACCAACACTCTCCCATAATTAACTGGTGGAGGCGGAGGAGGTATCACTGGTTTTACCGTAAAAGATAACAGATTACTCACGCTCCAGGAAGAGGTAGGAAGATTATTGATAACCCCCCTGATAGTGTTTATATGTCTTTGATAATCATTGCTTACTTCTGGGGTAAATTCCTTATAGATGAGTTCTCTTTCTTTTTCTAAAGGCAAACCAGGTCTGGTTAGAGCTAATCCTTGAATAAATTCTATCCCTGGTGCGCTTCGAGGATCAATGGTTCCTTCGATTTTTTGAACCTTCCCTCTTTCCACTAAATTATGGGGAATATTTCGGTTGGGAAATAGAATTTTTACTCTTCCTGCAGAATCATAATTATAAATAGTTACATAGGAATCCTGGGAAACTTGAAAAAAGATAGTAATCCGTTCTCCTGGATAATAAACAGGGTCTTTCTCTTTATCCAGCCACATCCTTAATTCAAAGAGTGGTCGGGGGTGGATAATTTGAATACTCTTCATCTTTTCTGTCGCTTCCTGGGGTTGAGCAAAATTAACTCCAGCAAGAGAGAGAAATAAAACAGCAACCAAGACTACCATCAGAATCCATATAACTATTTTCTTTTCCAATATTCTATTTTTAAACATCCTTTAACCCTCCTTTTTTAAAACATCTTTAATCATCACTTTGGATAATAAAATAAAAAATATCAAGAAATAAAAATTTAATTTTCACACTCCAAAACAATTACTCAAATATAGTTGGAAAATTAATTTAGGAATATTTCTTTAATTATTATAACATAATCTAAAGTCTGTGCCATATTTTCTGTAAAAATAAATAGAATAACTTGAATGGGCCATCAAGAACCTCCATAATATTAAATAGATTTACAAAAATATCCAGGAGGTATATTTCAAGATGACCCAACTCCATAGTAAATCAATCCAAACAATTTTGCAAGAGGCCTTGAATAAAGATGGAGATTTCTTAAAGGAAATAGTAAGGAGGATATTACAATAGGTAATGGAAGGAGAAAGAGACCAACAGATAGGCGTATTATCTCATGAGAGAGACAATACCAGAAGAAGAGCAAATAGAAACGGCTACAAGTCTCGTTCTTTCCATACCAGGTACCCTACTTCTAGCCAAGCCCCAGATTAGGGAATTTGCCTTCCATACCCAGTTGTTTGAGAATTACCAAAGAAGTGAGAAAGCCCTCTTGGGTACCCCACAGTCAGCAGGATAACCCAGGAGTTGGATCCCCAGATTAGGAGCTGGCGGGAAGAGAAACTGCAAGACCATTATGTCTATCTCTTTACCGCTGCCCTCTACTTCTTTCTGCGGGAAAATCATCAGGTGGTCTCTCGTCCGGTCCTGGTTAGCCTTGGTGTAGATAAGAAGGGATATTGCAAGATCCTGAGTGGGGATATGGCCTTGGAGGAAAGCTACCAAAACTATTTGAATCATTTTAACAGAATCAAAGAAAGGGGATTAAAATACGTAGATTTAACTATCTCTGATGAACATAAGGAACTCTTAAAGGCACAGCAGTAGGTCTTTCCTGGTACACCTCATCAAAGATGTATCTATCACTTTATGCGCAATTTTTTATCTTGTGTCCCCTATAAAGATAACCAAAAAGGATCAATTCCTACAAGAAGATGGTCCTCTATTAGAAGAAATAAAACAAAAAAAGGAGTCCAGAGCAGGGGGGGATTGATGGCAAGGTAATTTTACAGAAAAGATAGTGTAAAATTTTAGTAGGGGGTTTTGGAGAAAAAGACTTGCCAAGGGGTAAATATTGGGAGTGATTAATAATCTAAAAATATTTTATAATGATTCAGAAGAAATATAAATATTGCTTGCTATTCCCTTTTTTGCTATTCCAACTCTTTTTTAAAAAATAAAACTCTTTGGAATAGTCTATTTGGTTACAGATAAAAATTTTTAATAAAAAAATAAAAAAAATAAAGGAAAAAGAAGGATTTTTCAAATACTCGTGGTATAATATAGCAGAAAATATTAAATAGACTTATAACTACTTAAATTTAAATATCCATCTTAAAAAAAATGAAAGGAGGTGTAAATAGTGAACAAAGGTGAACTAATCGATAGAGTAGCAAGCGATTTAGGTTCTACCAAGAACGTTGCCAAAATGGCAGTAGAATGCGTCTTAAATAATATTAGTGAATGTTTAGCCAGAGGGGAAGCAGTCAGATTAGTAGGATTTGGAACTTTTGGTATTCGCAAAAGAGAAAAAAGGACAGCTAGAAATCCTAGAACCGGAGAAAAGATCTCCATACAAGCTATGAATGTGCCTTTCTTTAAAGCAGGAAGGGAGTTAAAAGAAAAAGTAAAATAATAATTTATTTTAATTATTTATATAAAAAGACCTATCAGATAGATTTTATTTCGATAGGTCTTTTATATATTGTATTGTAGTTATTAAACTTTCTACTTCTTTTCTTCTGAAAACACATGTACGCCCTGAATATTTATATTTACCCCTGTTACTTTAAGGCCAGTCTTGTTTTCTAATTCCTCTTTTACTTTTTTCTGCAACTCCTTTGCTACCTCAATTATCACTGATCCATATTCCAAAATTACCGATATAGTAGTAGAAACCTCTTTATTTTCTACTAGATCAACCTTTATTCCTTTTTCTAACTCTTTAGTCCCTAATAGTGTACCAATACCACCCTTCGCTTGCGTAGCCAGACCTGCTACTCCCGGAACATTAATTACGGTTCTACTGATAATAGTCGCAATTACTTCCGGAACAATATTTATTACACCCAATATCTCTTGCTGAGGAATAATCTCTTCTTTTTTTATTACTTCTTTGGCTTTACTTTTTTCCTCTTTCTTTTCTTCAGTTAAAATTTCTTGCTTTTCCTCATTTTTACTAGCCCCTAATTCATTATTTGATTTACTTTTTTCCATTATAATTTATACCTCCTGTAACTCTCTTTTCCTTAGTCTTTTTATCCTGGTAAAACTACAAATTTTATTGCAGTCCTTTCTTCTCCTTCAATTTCTACATCCACAAATGCTGGTATACAGACTAAATCAACCCCACTAGTCGCGGTAAAACCTCTAGCAATGGCAATTGCTTTAACTGCTTGATTAACAGCTCCTGCTCCAATAGCTTGCAATTCAGCTTTTCCTTCTTCTCTAATTACGCCTGATAAAGCACCTGCTACTGCTTTAGGATTCGACTTAGATGAAACTTTTAAGAGCTCCATTTTTCTCCTCCTTTAACTAATATTAATTGCTTTTGAAAAACCACAATTATTTATTTGTGTGTGCTATTTTTATTTTTTATTTTTTTTATCATCTTTATACTAATAATTTTACCACCTGGGGACAACCTGTATTCCTTTTATCACCTCCAGATCTTATTTTTTACCCTTATATCACTAGCCGTAATGATAATAATATTTTTTGATTCTATATTATTTAATTATTTATTATACCACAATTTAAATCGCTTAACCTACTTTTCTTTTAATTAACTCCTTTATTTTTTCAAATATTTCTGGATTAATATCTGGAGATAAATATGGCAATAAAGCATCGTTATGCCACAAAGGGTCAACTTCTGCTGATAAATTAAAATAATCTTTGCTTTTCCCCCAAATTTCTGTACCCGGGATGAGGGAAAATTTAGCTAAACGAGGATGAGCTCCACAATCTATGACAAAATTTATTGAATCAATTATTTCTTGCTCCTTCTGTCCAGGAAGTCCAATAAGCAGGTAAGCTCCAATCTGATCTCTTCTAAAACCAGCCTTTAAAAGCAGTTCCACTGCCCTTTTAAATTGGGTATTAGTTACTTTACCACCTGTTTGAAACTGAATTTCAGGATTTACTGTTTCAAAACCCAATCTTACTGTTTCTACTCCAGCCTGAAACATTTTTATAGCTATTTCTTCATTGATCATCCGGGCATGTATACCATTGGGGGTATGCAGCCTTATAGGCAACTCCTTATTAATTAATTCTTTCAAGAGAACTAGAAAATTTTTTTCAGAATCAAATAGTAAAGCATCATCATAAAAAATAAAATCCTTAATTTTCTTTTTTTGATACCAATATTCAATTTCATTGGCTACCTTTTTTGCGTTTCTAAATTCTAATTCCGGGCTTAATTTAGAGGAAGCACAGTAAGCACACCGAAAAGGACAGCCACGAGAAGTCAAAATACAGATATAATCTAAATGGGGATAAAGATTCCAGTCAGGGTAAGGAAGAGAATCTAAGTTAGGCTTTTGTTTTATATCTTGAATCTGATGTTCGGTAATATTTTTAAGATGTAAAAAGATTTCTTTCAGGTTATTCTCTTTGATTATATAATCTGCTCGCGAAAACTTAAGAGCATGTTCAAAACATAAGGTACTATAAATTCCTCCTAGAATTATCGGGGTAGAAGGAAAAAATTCTTTGATCAATTCAATGGTTCTAAACACCCCGGGATACCAATAAGTCATTAGAGAAGTAACCAAAACTATTTGGGGATAATCTATTTTTCTTAATTCATTGATAAAGATATCTTCAGTAATCCCATATCTACTATAGCGACGAGGAATATTTTTTAAAATTTCGGGTTTGGGTATCTTTTCTTTGTAGAAAGGTCCTCTCCCAAACTCATCTTTCTTGGGGGATATTTTATTCTGCAGTCTTAAGAGATCGGGATTATAGCGATCCATACAATCTATATAATTAATATGGTGTCCTTGATCTCTTAATATACTAGCTAAATATAACAATCCCAAAGGTTTTGACCAAAAATCATAAGCGGTGAAATCATAAATCCAGGGGTTTACTAACAATAAATTTAATGACTTATTCCGGGAATATTTAGACAATCTTGCTCTTTCCTGATTTACTATCTAAATAGAACCAATAATATAGAAAGTTTTTTCTCCTACCAGGAGTCCATTAATATACACTTTTACCTTCCATTCACCAGTTAATCTAGAAGCAGGTCTATCTTTAATCTTGATCCAGTACCAACTCCGATAATTATTATAATTACCTGCTTCCATTTTTACTTCTCCTTGATGATACAATTTCCCCTGGGGAGTAAACCATTCCCATCTCAGCAGAAAATCTTTAGATGAATTATAGGAAAACTTAATCCAGGAAACTACTTTCTCCTCCTGGGCAAAGAAAAAATTAACCTCCTGGAAAGGATCTTTTTCCTCAATATCTTTACATAAGGTCATCTTTTGTAAATATTTTGACTCCTGCCCTGCTTCTTGCAACAAACCTTCTATAGAAAAAATCATCAAAAATACCATCGTAAATAAGCATAATAATTTATAGCTCAAAATACTATTTTTCTTTAATAATCTCAAATCTATTCCCCTCCTTTTTTCTATTAATCTTGAGTAAATAGTGAATAGTAATTTAGTATTAATACAAAAGACAAAACTGATTTTTTATGATTAGCTTTTGAACTCATAAACCAGCTTGGCTGGTTTTTTTCTTGGTCTACCCCATTAACTAATTAACTACCTAACCGACTAATTAGTTCACTAAATAACTATTCTTCATTTTGATTCTAAATTCCTACCAATTTTCAAAAAAATTTTTCATTTTTATTCTTTTTATAAAAAAAAGGTAATAGTTTACTATATTATTCCTCTAACCATTACCTTTTAAATTTCCTTTTTGTGTGAAATTGTTTATTGGTCTATCTGCAGGTAGAACAAGATCCGGATGAACAGGAACTACAAGAACTGGAACTTGGGCTAGAATGATTTAAAGAAGCGGTCTTCCCACTAGAAAACCCAAAGCCATTATATAGTCTTTTTACCTTTTTACTTTTACAATATATACAGCTTATATCGCCCTTTTCCATTTCTTCAATAGTCATCCGCAATTCAAAACTTTGATGACAATCTTCACATTTAAAATCATAGTTTGGCATAATAATTTCCCTTCTTTGCTGATTTAATTAAATTAACTCTTTTCTATTTATACTCTAAGCTTTTTTTTCTGTCAAGAGCAATAAGACTTTAATCAACCTGAAAGATAATCACTTCTCTCTTATGACAACTTAAAAATAGGAAAGGAGAGGTGCAATTGCTCAATTAGTAAGACTAATCATCTCTCCAAGCAAAAAAATTCCTCATTTTTCAAAGATTTTCTTTTAACCAACCTTCTCTAACTATCTACCCTCGATATAAATACTTTTTACTTTGATTTTATTAAATTGTCTTTATCTTCTTTCTTTACTTAATATATGCCCCTTTTATCATCTCCGTGATCCAGGTTTGTGCCTGATTATATTTTTCTGCCGGAAGAGTAATAATTATCATAAATGACGTACCAGGATAAGTGGTTACCAGCGTGGCATAATTTATATTATCTTGGGGATTAACTTTAGAATAAAGCTCTACTAAAGCACTTCTATTTCCCGCTGGCAATTGACTCTGCCCATGAAATTGATGATCTGGTTTTATTTGATTTACCATGCCTTGAACATATTGCTCCCCTAAAGTATACATTGCTACTATCCCAGCTCCATCGGGAGTGTTTAGAACTACACCTATTTCAGTAGTTTGCGCAGTAGTACTACCTGGAGGAATGGGAATACTGAAACGTCCCTGGGGATCTGAATACATATTTGCTCCACTAGCTACTGGTGTTTGAGTCGGAATAGTGGGTAAAACTGGCACAGTTGCCGTAGTTGTGGGTGGAGTAGTAGTCGTTTCGGTCGGGGGGCAAGGCACTTCTGAGGTTGGAGCAGGAGTGCTTACACTAGGCCCAGGTTGAGCAATTGGTGCTGGTTGTGGAGTAGGTTGAATAGCTACTGGGGCTCCACTTTGTATCTGAAAACTCATCACTGCTTGCGTAAAACCTGGTTGCAATTGAGTAAAATAATCAGGTAGAACGTCTAAAAGAATAGTATAAGCAAAATTACCACTCACCAACAGATAAGCTTCTGCTTGTAGGGTCAAACCAACTTGAGGGCTGAAAGTAAAACTCTTTTTTATAGCTGGTAAACCAGAAACGGAGGCAGGAAGTTGGGTCCCAGATTTATAACTGGGAAGCTGTTTAAAACCATTTTCTTCCGCAGCTGTAGCATATTGATCTACACTTGCGCTAAAGGGTAATTGCTCAATCATAATAATTAATTCTCCCACCGTTCCTTGGGTAACTGAATAAGTAAAATATGCAGCCTGGGAAGAATCATAAGGAACAGCAGACTTCCAACCAACAGGGAGGTTAAAAGAAAAACGGCCTTGAGGATCAGAATAGAGGTTTCCTTGACTACAAACTATTCCTTCACTAAGAATTAAAGTAACTAAAATTATACCTATAATTAGTTTATAATTTATTCTCATTGCTTAATCTCCTTTCACTTTGCTTATTTTCTGTCAAAAAATATTTTTGAATAAATTTATTTCTCTCATTTTCTAACTAAACTGAATAAACAATAAAATAATCTGGGAGGTCTAAAATTCACCAGTATGCTATTGAAAATCTCCTATTAGGGTGAATCCTGCCCAGGCAACCGGAAGTTTATATTCCTTGGCTAATTCTCTTTGTGCTTGCGCTAATGCTTCTACTTTGGTTAATCCATTTCGTTTCCAGTATTCAAAAAATTTTACAAAAAGTTCCATAGTCGGTCGATCAAATACACTCCAGAGGCTGGCAATTACGGTTGGAGTTCCGGCATAGAGAAAAGACCTTACCAGACCAATTAATCCTTCTGCTTCGCTTAATTTACCCAGTCCTGTCTCGCATGCTCCCAAAACTATTAAATTAGATTCTAAATTCAGGTTAAATACTTCATAAGCTCTCAATTCTCCGTCATTCTTTCCATCTTTAGCTAAACAGATCATACTATATAAGGGTCTCAAGTCATCAGCCAAACCATGAGTTGATAAATGAAGCACATCAAAATTAGAAGAGATCTCTTTAAACCTGGTTTCAGTGGCTTCTTTATCGATAAAAACATCCTGTAATGCAAAATTTCGAGCAACTATCTTAACTTCTTCTGCGCTCATAGGCAAGGAAGGTAAATTAGATCCTTCAAAAGAAGGATTACCAAATCCTAAATAACTTTCTTGTTTTCCTTTATTCTTTCCCAGACAATAAGAATATACACTCAGCGAAGGAATATAAAAAAGGCTATACTGCTCGACTAAAAACTTATCTTCTTCCTGTAAAGCTTGAAAAGGAATATAAAAAAGGCTACGGTGAGGGATTATTCCAACTATAGTTTTATTCCCTAATAAGTCTTTTACGGGAGCAAAGAGTAAATGATAAAGCTCTCTACAAATCTTCTGATAATCATAATCACTCTCGGTAGCTGTAAAGGCTTCCCTAGCTTCCTCGACTTTTTGAGATAGATTGATACCTTTTAGGCTAATCTCTTTGGTTTTTATTCCACTCTGCTCTATCACCCAGACCAATACTCGATCACCCGTGATATAATAATCTATTAGTACAATCTCTTGATCCAGTATTTCTTTTACCTTATCCAGAGTAAGAGGATTAATGGTCACCAAAGAAGCAACTTCAGGAGAATGATAATTTAAATCTTCTTTTAATTGGTAATAAATTTGTTGAAGTTTTCTTTGCAGATTTTGTAGTTCCTCAATATAAGCTGTGTTTTGTTCGGTAGATGGTTTAGCTCTTTCTTGACGCTCTTTTTCTTGAAGAAAACTAATTCTCATTTCTAAATCTTGAAGACGACTGATTATCTCTTCATCCTGGGCTTTAACTTTAAGCAGGGTACCTCCCAGGATGTCCAAAAAACTTCTTGCTCTTGCCCTTTCGGAATAATTAAAAGCCTCTTCAAATCGACCTAAATCCCACAGGGCTTCTATAGTTAAATCATAAGCTAAAAGTTTGTTTTCAAAAAAACCTCTCTTCATTTCGGTAGAAATAAGTTTTTCCCGTAATCCTTCTAAAATATCTACCGCTTTCTTAAAATAGATAAGGGATTCTTCTCTTTTCCCCTGTTCTAATAAAATCCTACCTAAACCTGTTTGACAATACCAGATCATCTGGGAGTAATTTAATTTTTGAGCTAAATCTAAACCTTTTTGAAAATATTCCTCCGCTTTTACTATCTCCTTTAAATCCAGGTAGATAGTTCCCAAATTACCATAATCTAAAGCAAGATCAAAAGGTATATCTAATTCCTGGTGAATTCTCAAGGCTTCCAACTGGCTTTCTAAGGCAACTTCCAGATTCCCTATATGTTGATTTAATGCTGCAAAATTATTCATCAAGGCAGCAATCCTTGGTTGGACATTTAGTTTTTCATAAATTTTCATAGCCTCAGTATAAGCGGAAATGGCATCCTGATATCTCTCCTCATTATTATAAACTACTCCTAAATTCATCCAGGCATCAGCAATAGTCATAGGATAATCTAAAGTAGTCGCTAATCGAAGGACTCTGGTAATATAATTTTCCGCTTTTTTTAGATCATTGGTTTGTAAATAAAGACTACCTAGATTGGTATATATACCTATATCTCCAGGCATATTATATAACCGAATAAGTTCTTCTGCTTTTTCTAAAACCTGCTTGGCATTTTCAAAATCCCCCTTATCCAGATAGATAATTCCCATATTATTAAGTACCCAAGCCTCCTGATACCCAAGCTCCATTTCTTGAGATAATCTTTGTCCATCTATTAAATATTGTAAGGCTTGATGGGGGTCTCCCCAAGTCTCATGATAAAGACGGGATAAAGAAAGTTTGCTGGCAAATTCTCCGCACTTGAAATTATTTTCTAAACTAATCTTTAAAGCAGATTCCGCAAATTCTTGAGCCTTCTGATAATCTCCTCTCTCTAGATAAACATTGGCTAAGTTATTTAAAGATAAAGTAGTTATTTCAACATTTTTAACCTGGTTGGCTAAATCAATAGAATCCGAAAAATATTTTTCTGCTTTTTCTAAATCCCCTCGATAAAAAGAAATTATCCCCAAACTTAAAAAGGTAGAGGCTTTTCCAGAAATATCCCCCAGTTCTTCGGTTATTTGATACGCCAGCTGGGTATATTCTTCTGATTTAGTTAAATCCTGATAACTTTGATAAATACCAGCCAGGGCAATATACACCTTCATTATTCCAAAATTATCCTCTCTGTTTTTATAGTATTCTAAAGCTTGTAAAAGTACTTGCAGAGCTTCATCATCCTTACCCTGACGATACCAAGCCCTTCCTTGATAATAAAGACTATCTGCGAGTAAATCATCTCTTCCTTGAATCAGAGCAATTGCTTTTAAAATATTCATTTCTTCTACTAAAGAGGAATATTCTCCAGTTAGATAATTTTGACTAGCCCTATCCCGGATATATTTAATTACTTCCTGTTGCTGGTCTAAAGAAAGGTAAGTTATATCCAGAGAATAGGATAAAAAATCTTTTTTTCTTATTTCGTTTTCTACCCATTGAGAAGGATCAAACTCCCTAAAATCAGGAAGAGTAATAGAGGTCCCATCATTTAAGGTAAGATCAAAAGCAAAAGTTATTAAAGAAAATAAAAATATTGTGCCTATATTTATTCCCAGGATAATTAGTTTAAAGATTTTTTTATTCACCACTTTCCCCTTCTTTATAACTTCGATTTATCTTTACTTTCATTTTTCAATTTTTATAAAAACATAGCTTATTATTGAATTAGTCCTAAAGCCCTTTTATAACTAAGTTTCATTCGGTTAAAATATTTTTGATCCTTCTCTAGAAAAGTATTCTGTGGAGCTTGAGTTAAAATAACATAACCCATTGCCGACATCGGACCATAAACTCCAGTATACATAACATAAGTTTCTATATCAAAGCGAAAAACCGTCCCCTGATAAGTTCCTTGTAAATTTACCATTCCCTCAGTTAATTCAATTGCTCCGCTTCCGGGAGTGGGGACAATTTTAAACTCTTGCTTCAAGATGGATAAATCTGGAACCTGTTGTTGTAAAAGATAACTCATTTGTTGAGCTAAATCCTGAGCACTACTAAACTGCCCCATTAGACCTGGAAATAAAGTTAAAGCAGTAAGTCCACTACTATCTTCCGAAAAAGTAACATTTCTATTAAAAGAGTCTAGATTAACTAACCAGGTAGAAGGATATTCGATATACCCAGTAATTATAGGATTATGTCCAAAAGCTTGATTTAAACTATATTGTTTCCAAATAATCTCAGGTTGTTGAGGAACACCGGGAGTAGGTAAAGTAATACCACCTGGACCTGGTTGAGAGGGAACTGGCTGCCCTGGAGGAGTAAGAGTTATTCCTCCCTGTTCAGTAGCTCCGGGTGGCTGACTAATTATACTCTCTGAACCAGTGGCAGGAGGAATAGTAGGAAGAGCTGGGGTGCTTTGCTGAGGTACAGTAGATAGAGAAGGCAGAGTGTCTCCTTCCCTTGGAATACCAACTTCCGAAGATATTCCTCGACCTAAAATAGAAAGGCTTTCTCCTAGCAAAGAAGTCCGAATTTTTTCAGTTAAAACCATTCCTATCCTAGAATTCAGATTCTTTATCGCAGAACCCATAGAATTATCTTCTTCTACTCCTCTTTTCACTCCCTTTAACACCCAACTTCCTATCGAAAGAGGAGCTTTAGTTACTGACATCTTGGAAGTAATGCTCCCTAAATTTTTAAGCACAGAACCTAAGGGGGCATTAATTGTCTCTCCCCGAAAAATTATTTTTGAATCAGGATTAAGGACTATAGATTTACCTAATTCTTTTAGATAAGATAAATTCAAATTTTCTGAAAATAAGTTTCGATTTACTATCAAATGCGAAGAAATTTTCTTTCCCAACGCATTGGGAAATACTTTTCCATAATTATAGGCCTCAGACATAATTCTTCGAGAAACTGTCCAGGGTAATATAGGTTCCTTGGGAAAAAGATTAGCTAAAGGAGAGGCAAGGCTTTGAGAAATAAAAATAGGTTTAAAGGAATTAAAAAGCTTGTTATTATTTTTGTACATACCCCTTAAATAGTCATTCTGATTAAGCCCCTCAGAAAATCCTCTAGTCTGGGTGAAATTTTCTAAGTAGTTTAAGTCTATTTGATTGCCTTTCTTGACCCCTACTTCTTGTTTTTGAGGACTTCCAGCTGATCTTTGAATTCCAATTGGTTTTCCACATCCCGGACAAAACTTATAATCTGGTTCTAAAGGCATTCCGCAATATGGACAGAACTTAAAGGCTATTCCTTCACTGGTAGAGGTAGTAGTAGAAACAGATGGCGTTCCTGGGGTACTTACTACTGTGGCTATACCAGGTTCTGAAGTAATTGATCCAGTGCTTACCTTTAAAGAAAAGCTATTAATTATTGCTTCTAATTGAGGTAATATTTGTTCGAAATTTTCTCTAATGGTTTGTGCTTCTAAAATATAACCTTTATTATCTTTAACTAAATATACATCCACTGCCTTAATGGAAATTTTTGCATTATCTTCTCTATTTGTCTTGGTCCAGGTATAAAATCTTTTAATCGCCGGTAAATCACCAATGGTTACCGCTTCCTCTCTAATCTTAGAATATTCAGGCATATTTTGAGGGTTCATCATCCACTCTTCTATTGAAATAGCGTAATTGGCTAAGGAAGAGTCAAATTTTTCAGCATAAACCGCAAAAGCAGCTATAATATAATCTCCTTCCAAAAGATCAACTTCTGCTTTACAAGTACCAGAAGTATCAATATCTTCATATGGCTCCCAGGTTTCAGGATAATTAAAAGTAAAGCTGTAATCGGGGTCAGTATATGAATAAATATTGGGGACTGAAATTACCTCTGAAGAAACAGAAGGAACCACGGTCGGAGAAGTAATATTAGTAGTAGGTGGAACGAGATTAGAATTGCTTTCAGTTAAAGAAGGTAAGCCTTGAGAAAAAACGGTATTTACCACTATCAAGATCAAAATCAAAGCAAGCAAAGAAAAAAAGATTTTTCTCATTCTATATTCACCTCTTTTGAGAAAAATTATTTTTTATCCAAATAATATTTATTATGATATCTTGATTAAATCATAAACCTTTTTATAATCTTTTTAGATTATTTATCATCTTTTTCTGACCCAAGATAGTACTTTAACCTTTTTCCCTGTTTATATTATACCCTATATGTGTGAAATTTTGACCTAAGCAGGTTATAGAAAGCTCGGTTTAGAAGATGGAATCGTAATCTATTTTGAACTATAACTATAGGAGATTGCTCCTTATTCTTCTGGAGTAAGATATTTTAAAATTCCTTTTTCTTTTATCTTTAATTCTTGTTCAAAATGATCTATTTATTTCAACAAAGTTAATTAATCTAATTTTATAATAATCAATTGATACTTTTATCTAGCAAACAATTACATACTTTAGTAATTTATTCCAAAATCATTATCCCCTGGTTTGACAAATATTTAAAAAAGGTATAAAATTCGAAAGTAAAAAGAAAAGTTTGGCTCGCCAGATCTTTTCAAAACAAATTAATGAGAATTTATATAAAAAATAAGAGGTAATCTTTTAATCAGGAAAAATAATTTCTTTAACTTTTTTATGCATTCAATAAGTCTAAAGGAAGGATCATATCCTGAATATAATATCTTATTCTAAACCATAACAGAGAAACTAAATATTAGATAGTTTCTCTATTTTAGTTTAATAAAAGTTCTTAGAATTTAGAATAAATCACTTTTTATAAAAACCAAGTCAAGTGGCATTAGATGATAAAATGATGAGAGCACAATTCATTGTGCCCCTACGTATAATTACAATTAAAATTCAAAATTTAAAAAATGAGGTAAGAAAAATTACATCACCAGTTAAAATAATAAAAGAAGAAAAATTATCACCACCTCAGGTCTTAGTATTAGGATTTCTGACAGTAATTATCATAGGTACTATACTTCTTAACCTGCCTGCTGCTTCCAGCACAGGGAAGAGCGTCGGTTTTATTAATGCCCTTTTCACTGCCACTTCTGCCACCTGTGTAACTGGATTAATTGTCTTAGATACGGGGAAGGACTTCTCTACTTTTGGGCAACTAATCATTCTAATACTCTTACAATGTGGTGAATTAGGGATAATGACTATGTCCACTATGTTTGCCTTTTTAATGGGTAAAAGAATCTCTTTAAGGCAAAGATTAATAATGCAAGAATCCTTAAATCAATTTTCTATTGGCGGTTTAGTACGCTTAGCCAAATATATTTTGATATTTACTGTAATTATCGAAGGTGTAGGGGCAACTATCCTGTTCTTTTCCTTTTACTGGCAAAGAATTTATTCCCCTGTTCAGGCATTATATCTGGGAGTCTTTCATTCTATCTCCGCCTTTTGTAATGCTGGATTTTCTCTCTTCTCAGATAGTATAATGCGTTATAAAGGAGATTTAATCATTAATCTGACTTTTATAGCTCTAATTATATTAGGAGGAATTGGATTTTTGGTGTTATTAGAACTTTTTCAATACGGAAAAAACGGCACTCTTTCTTTGCACGCCAATTTAGCTTTAAAAATCAGTCTCATACTTATTCTAATCGGTTTTATAGTTATATACCTTATAGAATCTAACAATCCTTTTACTCTGGGCAATCTTAATCTCTCAGAAAAGATATACGCTTCACTCTTCCAATCAGTTACTGCCCGTACTGCAGGTTTTAATACTATACATATTGGGAGTATGTTAAATCCCACCCTATTTTTAATTATAATATTAATGTTCATAGGAGCTTCTCCAGGTTCTACTGGCGGAGGAGTCAAAACCACTACCTTTGGCTTACTTATATTATATGTTTGGTCTTCCTTAACCGGGAAGGAAGAAATAAATCTTTTTAAGAGGAGAGTTTCTCCTAATATAATTCCTAAAGCATTAACCGTTATCACCCTTTCCCTCGCCCTGGTTACCATTATGACCATTCTATTATCCTATGTAGAAGGAGAAAATTTCATAAAAATTTTATTTGAAGTTGTTTCTGCTTTTGGCACAGTAGGATTATCAACAGGTATCACTCCATCTTTGAGCGTAGCTGGTAAAATTATAGTTATCATCACAATGTTTACCGGAAGAGTCGGGCCTCTGGGTCTTGCTTTGGCATTGATTCAAAGGCGAGAACCAGAAGTAATTAAATATCCTGAAGAGAAAGTTATGGTAGGATGAAAATAAATTGACCAATTAGCCAATCTACCAATTCACCAATTGCCTTACATAGTAGTTTACCTGTTTACTGGTTAGCTAGTTTCCCGACCAATTTAGACGTTAGTAGGACAGGCTAAGTGAAGACAGCAAAGGCTTGTCGTAGAAATAAGTTGGGGTTCGATTTATCGAACCCGCAAGAAATCGGGGCGGATAAATCCGCCCCCTACCCAAAATAAGAATTATGATATAATGATATAATAATAAACTAACAGTTGAAAACCCGATAACCGTAAACTTACAATTCGCAACTATAAACCCGTAATCTGTAATTTTAATTGGCGAATTGGTCAATTTTATAAGGAGGTAATTTTCGTGAAACAATTTATAGTTCTCGGTTTAGGCAGATTTGGTTCAGCAGTAGCCACCACCTTAGCAGAAATGGGATATGAAGTCCTGGGGGTAGATACTGATGTTGAAAGAGTAAATGGCCTAAAAAATAAAATTACTGAAGTTGTTCAGGCAGATATTTCTGATGAAAAGGTATTGACCGAACTAGGGGCAAAAAATTTTGACGCAGCAATTGTAGGAGTCGGCTCAAATTTAGAATCGAGTATCTTGACCACAATTATATTAAAAGAGATGGGAGTAAAATATATTATCGCTAAAGCCCAAAATAATTTTCATGCAAAAGTTTTAGAAAAGATAGGAGTAGATAAAATAGTATTTCCCGAAAGAGATATGGGAATAAGAATTGCTCGGAGTTTAATTACCCCCAACATAAAGGATTATATAGAACTGGAACCTGATTATAGTGTTGTTGAGATTGAAGCCCCCTCTGATTTTGAAGATAAAACTTTAAGTGAATTAGACTTACGAAATAAATATGGAATAAACGTTTTGGCTATTAAAAGAGATGATAATTTCAACGTCTCCCCTCATGCAAAAGATGTAATAAAAAAAAGGGATTTTTTAATCGTAATAGGAGAGACTAAAAAAATTACTAAATTAGCCAATAAGTCTAACAAATAAATTAAAAATATTATTAAAAGATGTATTTATTCGATAAAAAATTAAAAAAAAACTTTTATTTTTATATTATTCAAAGCATATTAGCCACTTTTTCATTGGTAATAATTTTTTATTTATTGAATATATTCACCCATACCGCTGTTGTTGCTTCTTTGGGAGCAACTACTTTTATAATCTTTGCTATGCCTAACTATACTACTGCTCAACCCAGGAAAGTTATAGGGGGACATCTAATCGGTATTATAATTGGAATTTTTTGCCTGCACCTTTCTTCTTTAAATTTTATAACCGATATTTTTTTTATCTCTAAAGAAATGATAGAAGTAATCATCCCAGCTCTATCTGTAGGATTATCCATATTTATAATGGTTATTACTAATACCGAACATCCTCCCGCAGCTGGTACTGCCCTGGGAATAGCTGTACAAGGTTGGAATTATTCAACTATACTTATCATCCTGATAACTTTAATCACCTTATCTATTATCAAATATCTATTAAAATCCTGGCTAAAAGATTTAGTTTAAACATCCTTTGGGCACGATGCATCGTGCCCCTACATTACCACTCTGTTTACTTTTTGAAATGAATAACAAAAGGCAGAGGGATTTAAGGGAAGTTTACTCTCCTGACAATCTTGTTAATCTAAGTCGGTGATGTCTGGTAAACAATAATTTATTTGTATTTTTTATAATCTTATTATAAAATATTATTAAGACATTACCCTGCCTAAAACTATCTATTTTAATCTTACCATTATATTAATTATAAAGGAGTTCCAATCCTTTTTACCTATCTTAGAATTGGCACATTACATAAAATCATTTTATTTTATCTTTAAGATAAGATACCCAAAAGAGAAATATTCTATAAAGAATAGTCTTAAAAAATAAGTAACTCTTCAGAAAAATATAAATTGATAAAAGGAGTTGAATGTATGATAAAAAATATTTTGTTTGTTTATAATCAAGTAAGCAAAAAAGAAAAAAGAGGCATCTTTAGAGAATGTACTCTTATTGAAGAAATAGAAGTCATAACTCAGGCTTTGAGGGAGACCGGTAATCGTATTTTTAATTTAGATCTTTTTACTCCTGAACAATTAGAAAAATTTGTAATAAGTTGTTCTCCTGTTGACCTAGCCTTTGTTTTAGCTGAAGGATAT
Organism: Candidatus Atribacteria bacterium UBA6251; assembly: GCA_002441285.1. Lineage (GTDB taxonomy): Bacteria > Atribacterota > Phoenicimicrobiia > Phoenicimicrobiales > Phoenicimicrobiaceae > UBA6251. The sequence continues at coordinate 35,909 of DJVR01000065.1, forward strand.
AAAGGTTTACCCCACACTCTATATAATGGGCAGGGTGCAGCTCTGGTACGTAAACAATTGAATAAATACGGAATACCCTGTAGCCTATCCAGTATAGAAAGCATGGAATTCTGCCGTAATAAAGATTTAACCTATACCAAACTTAAAGAGAAGAATATTTTAGTTCCTGAATATTTTGTTTTTGATACTCATAAAAGATTTAACAGAGATAAAATACTTTATTTAGTTAAAAAAATCGGCTTCCCCCTAATGGTAAAACCAGCTGGAGGAGGAGATAGTATCGGTATTACTCCTAAATCGGTAGTACATAATTTACAGGAGTTAAAGAATAGATTTATTTCCCTAAAAAAAGAATTAGGTCGAGAAAGATTAATAATGGAAAAATATCTACCTGGTAGAGAATATACTGTCGGAGTACTAGGTAACAGAAATAAAAAATATATCTTGCCGATTATTGGTTTCCCCGAGAATCATGGGATAAGATATACCTCTACCAAAAATAAAGAGAGTAAAATGAGGGACAAACTAAAAATTATTTATTTAGGAGATGAGAGATTTACCAAGCTTGCTCAGATTGCGATCAATACTTTTGATGCAGTAATGGCAGATGATGTTATTAGAATTGATCTAAAAGAAGATGAATCTGGCCATATTTATGTAATTGATGTCAACGGTACTCCTGCCCTTCATCGCAAAAGTTCACTGGCTTTTATGGCCAGTCATTTAGGCATCAATCATAACAAATTGATTAAATTAGTCTTTTTTGAGAGTGTAATTAGAAATAATTTAATTCCTAATAATCTTTTAGAAGAGATGTTAGCAGAGGTTCATATAAAGCTAGCTACTTACTATAATTTTCAATATTTTGAAGAAACCATTATTTAAGTAATTAATTAGAATATCCTCGGGGAGTAATCTCCCAATCGATCATCTTTTTCTTTAAAGCAATACCCTTTCCCCCAGAAAATCCCCCTAATTTACCATCACTTCTAATCACCCGATGACAGGGAATAATCAAAGGCAAAGGATTTTTTCTCATCATGTTTCCTACTGCTCTAAAAGCTCTGGGGAAACCCGCCTCTACAGCTATTTCTTGATATGATTTGAGGATTCCATAGGGGACCTTACTTACCGTACTAAGAACCTTCTTTTGAAAAGGAGTATATGATTTTAAATTTAACTGATAATCAAAAAAGTTTACTTTTTTACCTTTATAATACTCTTGAACTTCCTTAATTAAATCTAAAATTTTTGCCTTCTTCTCTTCTTCAGAATTATTACTTTCAAAAATTTTGAGGTTATTTTCTTCAGCAATCTTCTTCAGCTCAAAAATTATATCTTCTATTTTTTCTAGAGGTAAAATAAAAAAACGTAATCCCTCCTGGTTAAAGATTACCCCTGCCCATCCCCAGGAAGTCGAAAAGATAGAATACTGAAAATTGTTTTCCAAAGAATAATTCCCCCTCTTTTGAATGTGTGATATATTTTCTGTAAAAGTGAATAAA
>DJVR01000013.1 GCA_002441285.1 Candidatus Atribacteria bacterium UBA6251
TCACTTTTAAAGTTTAACTAACATTTAGAAGAGAAGAGGTGCCGGAGGCCGGAATCGAACCGGCACGAATCTTACGATCCGCAGGATTTTAAGTCCTGTGCGTCTACCTGTTCCGCCACTCCGGCGAACTGCTCTTAATTATAGGATAAATCTCTTAAATCGTCAATATAAAAATAATAAACTTATTAAATATTTAAATAATTTAGGTTTCTTAAGATTTCTTTTCTATGGAAAACAATTTTTCTTTTATTTCTATTTCTCATCTTAGATTTAAAATACAAGAGATAATCTTATTTATCAGTAGCTTTTAAAATAATTTCTCCCGGTTTAACCAAGTCCAATTCTTCTCGAGCTTTCTTCTCAATATAGTTATCACTTTTGAGCAATTCTATTTCAGTGGTTAAGGCTTGGTTCTTTTCTTTTAACTCTTCAACTTCGATTTCTAATTTTTGAATATCCTCTTTTAATTGCAATATCTTTGCATATTTATCGGAAACGAGAAAGGTAATATAAAAAATCAAAATTAAAAATATTGCCCAGAATATTTTAGATCTAAAGACCAATCGTAAGGAATTCATTATCTTTTATATACAGCCTTCCCTCGATAAACTGCTGACCCACCTAATTGTTCTTCAATTCGTAAAAGTTGATTATATTTCGCAATTCTATCAGTGCGACAGAGAGAACCAGTTTTAATCTGTCCAATATTAGTTGCTACAGCTAGATCAGCAATAGTAGTATCTTCTGTCTCTCCGGATCGATGAGAGACTATAGCTGTAAATCCTCCCCTTTTTGCCGTTTCAATAGTATCTAAAGTTTCAGTGAGGGTCCCAATTTGATTTAATTTTATTAAAATTGAATTAGAAGCTTTTAGTTCAATCCCCCGACTAAGTCTTCTTTTGTCAGTAACATAAAGGTCATCTCCTACAATTTGTATTTTATGACCTAATTTTTGAGTAAGTTTTTGCCACCCTTCCCAATCATCTTCAGCAAGGCCATCCTCTATGGAAATTATAGGATATTTATCTACTAATCCAGTATAATAATCTATCATCTCATCGGAAGTTCTAACTGTTCCTTCCCGAGATAATACATATTTCCCATCCTGGTAAAATTCTGAAGCTGCAGGATCTAAAGCTATAAAAACATCTTTACCTGGTTCATATCCTGCTTTTTTAATTGCTTCTACTATTAGTTGAATTGCTTCCTCACTGGATTTTAAATTAGGGGCAAATCCACCTTCATCTCCCACTGCTACATTATATCCTTTTTCCTTTAAAACCTTTCTTAAAGTATGAAAAGTTTCTACACCCATGCGGAGGCTCTCCCTAAAGTTTACTCCTCCAACTGGTACAATCATAAATTCCTGCAAATCTACCCCACTATCAGCGTGTTTTCCTCCATTTAAAATATTCATCATCGGGACAGGAAGTTCTTTGGCATTGATTCCACCAAGATAATAATATAAAGGTAGGCCAAAAAAGTTAGCTGCAGCTTTCGCGGTAGCTAGAGATACACCCAAAATAGCATTAGCCCCCAATTTACTTTTATTAGGAGTGCCATCCAATTCAATTAATATTTTATCAATTAATAATTGATCAGTTGCATCATAACCAATAATCTCTGGAGTGATAATTTCATTTACATTTTCAACTGCTTTAAGTACTCCTTTACCTAAATATCTCTTTGGGTCACTATCTCTTAACTCAATAGCCTCATGTGCTCCAGTACTGGCTCCGGAGGGAACCTGGGCTATACCAAAGGCTCCGCTTCCCAGTTCTACCTCCACTTCAACAGTGGGATTACCCCTGGAATCTAAAATTTCTCTCGCGTATACATCAAATATTTCACTCATCTTATCTTTCTCCCTTTTTTATTTATTTTTAAAAAATAAAATCCAATAAAGAATATTAGCCATAAATAGAGTAAAATTTTTTTCCAAAATTATTATCAGCCAAAATATTTAAATAGTAAAGAACCTAAACTAAAATAAATTAACAAGCCACCCATGTCAATAATAGTGGTAATAAGAGGACCGCTTGCAATTGCCGGGTCAACCTTAATTTTAGTAAAAATTAAAGGTAATAGTGTGCCAATGATAGCTGCCACAACAAGAGTTATGCATAAAGATAATCCAATTGCTATCCCTAATAAAAAATCATTTTGCCAAATAAGCGCTACCACTGATAAAGCTATTCCCGTAATTAAACCTATTAATAAACCAACTTTAGTTTCAGCCCATATATTCCGCCCCAACTCATCTATCCTGAGTTGACCCGTAGCTAAAGCGCGAACTGTAATAGTTGAAGATTGGGTTCCTACATTTCCACCCATATCAATAATTACAGGTATGAAAAAAGCTAAAGCAACTACATTCTGTAGTATATCAGAATAAAATCTAACAACCGAACCAGCAAATATTCCTCCAATCATACATATAAATAGCCAGGATAACCGCGCCTTCGCCCTCGTTAACGAACTCGCCTTTATAAGTTTATCCTCATATATTTCGGAAGATCCGACCATTTTATGAATGTCTTCAGTTACTTCATTTTCCATAACATCAATAATGTCATCTACGGTAATCATACCTACTAAAATTCCTTTATTATTCACTACTGGTAAGGCTAAAAAATCATAATCAGCAATAATTTTCGCCGCGGTCTCCTGATCTTCGGTGTCTAAGACACTAACCACATTCTCCTCCATAATCTCTGATATCTTTGCATCAGGGTTAGCTACAATTAAATCTCTTAAGGAGATAACTCCTACCAGCTTTTCTCTTTTATCTACAATATAAACATAATAAATCATTTCTGCTTCTGGACTGAGCTCCCTAATCTTTTTTATCGCCTCCTCAGCAGTAAGATTTTCAGGAAAAGCAACAAAATCGCTGGTCATAATACTACCGGCCGTATTCTCTTTGTAGCTTAATAACTCTTCTATCTCTTCTGCTTCTTCTTTAGGCATTAAATCCAGTAATTCCCTGGACTCCTGGGGAGCTATTTCTCCCAAAAAATCAGCAGCATCATCAGCATCCATTTCTTCCAGTATGTCAGAAGCTTTTTCTTTACCCAGAGCAGACATAATTCCACTCTGTAAATCCAGATTTAATTCAGAAAGGAAAAGAGCAATATTTTCATCATCGGGTAATAATTTTACTAACTCTACTACCTGCTCCAAGGTTAAATACTCAGCCAATTCAGCAAATTCTGAAGGGTAAAGGGCTTCAAGATATTCTTTTATTTCTTCAAACTTTTTTTCATCTAATCTCTGGGCTATTTTTTCAGCTAATTCTTTTATCTTCTCTCCCATTTTAATACCTTCTTTATATTTAAATTCTTAGCCAAAAACACTTCCTTAATTTGGTTCTACTTTTTTAATCTCTTTTATAATTCTATATAAAGAACTTGCTTGATGAATAGAAATATTTCCCTCAGGAATTTGAATGATTTCCACCATTAAAAATCTATCTTTAAATTCAATTTCAATTTGGTCACTGATTTTAATTTCGTCTCCGGCTTTGGCAATTTTATCATTAATTTTTACATAACCACCTTGACAAGCCTTTTTAGCCTCAGTTCTTCTTTTTATTAATCTGCTTAATTTCAAAAATTTATCTAATCGCATATGTTCAATTAATCAATCCCCAATTCTTCAATTGATTCAGTCATCAGTAAATAGTAAATTATCATTAGTTTAAACTAGATTTTCAGTCGAAATTTTTTAATTCTCAGTAAATAGTGCAATTTGTAAGATAAAAGAAACCCAAAACCAATAAATTAACTAACCGAATAACTAATATACTAAATGCTCTATGCTAGCTCTACTTGCAGTAAACTCTATCCTCTAACTTATTTTTATTATCTATATACTAATCTTTACTCTTTTAATTTCAATTGAGGAAAGAGAATAACTTCCTTAATAGAACTGGAATTAGTTAGTAACATTACTAAACGATCGATTCCAATTCCCAAACCCCCTGCCGGTGGCATTCCATATTCTAAAGCCTCAAGATAATCTTCGTCCATAAAATGACTTTCCATATCACCAGCTTCTTTTCTGGCTACCTGTTTCTCAAAACGTCTTCTCTGTTCTTCCGGGTCGTTTAATTCAGTAAAAGCATTAGCAAATTCCATTGAAGCGATAAATAATTCAAAACGCTCGGTTAATTCAGGGTTATCCTTCTTTTGCTTGGATAAAGGTGAAAGCTCAGTTGGAATATCTATTACAAAGGTAGGTTGGATCAAAGTAGGTTCTACATACTTCTCAAATAATTCATTAGCTATCTCTCCTTTGTTTACTATACCATTAATCTTCAAATTATGCTTCTTTATAATTATTGGAAAATCCTCGGTAGTAATTTTACTTATCTGAATACAGGTAGATTTTTCAATGGCTTCATACATCCCAATTTTCTTCCAGGGTCGAGAAAAATTAATCTTTTGCCCTTGATATTCAATTTCTAAACCCCCCAGCACTTCCTGCAGGACATAAATAAATAGTTCTTCAGTAATCTCCATTACGGTATGATAATCCCCATAGGCTTCATATAATTCCAGCATAGTAAATTCTGGATTATGTCTGGTAGAAATCCCCTCATTACGAAAGTTACGACTCAATTCGTAAACTTTTTCAAACCCACCCACTAAAAGACGTTTTAAATAAAGTTCCGGGGCGATGCGCAAATAAAAATCCCGATGTAAAGCATTATGGTGAGTAATAAAAGGTCGAGCAGTAGCTCCTCCGGGAATAGGTTGCATGATCGGAGTTTCAACTTCCAGATAGCCTTGCTTATTTAAAAAATCTCTAATCGATTGGAGTATCTTACTTCTTTTAATAAAAATATCTTTCACCTCGGAATTTACCATCAGATCCAGATATCTCTTACGATACCTAATCTCAGTATCTTTCAAACCATGCCATTTTTCAGGCAAACTACGAATTGATTTACATAAAAGGGTAAATTTCTTTACCAATATAGTTATTTCACCCGTTCTGGTTTTAAAAATTATTCCGGAAACCCCTAAGATATCTCCAATATCGATCTTAGAAAAATGATAAAAAGACCTTTCACCAATTTTATTCGCTTGAACATAGATTTGTATTCTGGCACTCATATCCTCCAGGTTACCAAAGATGGCTTTCCCGTGCCTTCTTAAAGCCATTAACCTGCCGGCAATAGAAATTTCTTCTGGCCTGGATTCTCCAATAGACAAATCTTTATATTCCTCTAATAGAGTATTTATTTGGTGAGTCCTGGGAAAGCGATGACCGAAGGGATCTATATTTTCTGCCCTGAACTCTTCTACCTCTTTTAATCTATTGGATATTATTTCTGCCATACCTTCTTTCTTTTCCATCTGGTTTACTCCTTATTTCCAATTTAGTTACTTTAATTTAAATCGAAATAATACTACTTAAATCTTATTCAAAAAGTTGTAGTTAATTTTGAGTAAGAAAAAATAATTTTATTTATTTTATCATAAAAGTCACCAGTTTAAAATAAATAATGAACAAGGTTAAAACCTTGTTCATTATTTTGTTTGTCTTTACTAAATTAATTGGATATTACAATCAGGTAAATTAATTAAATTATATTTTCCTCTCTTCTTGCCTTTATTTTTTTAGAAAAGAAGGTTCGATTAGCCTGAGTAATAAAGAGGTTTATTTCGATTTAGTTTATTTAATCTCCAGAATTTTAAATTTAAGAATTCCTGCTGGAACTCTAATTTCCACTACCTCTCCTTTTTTCTTGCCTAAAATTCCCTTCCCTATAGGCGAAGAAATAGAAATTTTGCCACAATCAGGCTCAGATTCAACATAATCCAGGATAATATATTTTATTTTTTTATGATTATCCAAATCTTCAACTAATACTTCTGACCCCAAAGAAACATAATCTAAATTTTTTTCCTTATCAATCAATTCATAATTCTCAATAATCTTTTCTAAGGTTAAAATTCTTCCCTCAATAAAAGCTTGTTCATTTTTAGCTGAATTATATTCTGCATTTTCAGCAATCTCACCAAAAGTAACTGCATTTCTTATCTTTTCAGCAATCTCTTTTCGTTTTATAGTTTTAAGATAGTGAAGTTCTTCTTCTACTTTCTTTAAACCTTCTTCAGTTAGCATTACTTTCTTTTCAAACATTATCTTCTCCTTGGTATTAATAATTTTATGGGGATAGTAATATTTTTAGAAAGCTCAATTAATTATCGAATATATAAAATTAGATTATATTTAACCTAAAATTAAAATTTAAGCACTATAATTAATTTATCTCTAATCAATATAGTGCTTAAAACAAAACAACGATATTCGTTTAATAATGATTATAAGTGATTAATATTGTATTGTCAAATAATTTTATTTTCTTGTTATTTAAGAATTAAAAGTGAA
>DJVR01000021.1 GCA_002441285.1 Candidatus Atribacteria bacterium UBA6251
TCACCCACAATATGCAGCAGGCTGCACGTGTTTCGGATTTTACAGCTTTTTTGATGTTGGGAGAATTAATTGAATTTGATAAGACTGAAAAGATTTTCACCAATCCCAGCCAAAAAATTACCGAAGATTATATTACCGGCCGCTTTGGCTAAGGGTGCCAGACGGTCCTCTGTCACCATCAACACCATCAAAGGAGGATAGAAAGATGGAAAGGCAATTTGATCAAGAATTAAATGCTCTAAAAGAAAATTTATTGAAAATGGCTTCTTTGGCTGAAGAAGCAATCGCCAAATCAATAAAGGCTTTAGTAGAAAGAGATTCGACTTTAGCCCAGGAAGTAATAGACCGAGATAGAGAAATTGACCTTTTGGAGATAGAAATAAATAATCAATGTTTAAAACTTCTGGCCTTGAAACAGCCTATGGCTGTTGATTTAAGATTTATTACTTCTGCTATGAAAATTATCAGTCACTTAGAAAGAATAGCAGACCAGGCAGTAAATATTTCCCAAAGAACCTTAGAATTAATAAAACAACCCTTACTTAAACCTTTAATCGATATCCCCCGAATGGCAAAATTGGCCCAAGAGATGGTGAGGACTTCAATAGATTCTCTTGTAAATAAAAATTCTCTTCTAGCTGAAAAAATCGGACAAAGAGATAATTTGGTTGATGATTTAAATGACCAAATATTTAGAGAACTTTTAACTTATATGATAGAAGATCCCAGAACTATAAAAAGAGCGATAGAATTAATCTTAGTTAGCCGTCATTTAGAAAGAATTGCTGATTTAGCCACTAATATAAGTGAGGAAGTTGTGTTTATATTAAATGGTAAAAATATAAAACACCTCAATCAGGAAAAATAATTTCTTACTATAAAATACGTCAGAGGACAATCTTCTGACGTATTTTATCTATTGCATAAGATAGAAAGGGCAATACAGTTAAATTTCACATCACTCTTATCTGCCCGGGAGGGTATTATTACCGGAGCTTTGGTGCCTACCAATGTATGCCCTGTCTGATAATTGGCGTAATAGGTAAGTGCTTTGCCGAAGATATTTCCCGCAGCAATATCGGGAACGATTAGAATATCAGCTTTACCTGCTACGGGTGAGGTGATACCTTTTTTCTGGGCAGCAAATTCTGAAATAGCATTATCCAAAGTAAGTGGCCCATCGATAATACAGCCAGTAATCTGTCCTCTCTGATTCATCTTAGAAATCATCCCTGCTTTAATAGTCTCTTCCATATCGGGATTTATAGTTTCTACTGCGGCTAAGAGAGCGACTTTGGGAGTTTCAATCCCCAGCTTGTAAGCAACCACAACAGCATTATTTATAATTTCGACCAGAGTATTTACATCCGGCTTAATATTTACTCCGCCATCACTTATCAATACTAATTTAGGTTCTTTTTCTCTTCTGTCTTCAAACACAAATACATCACTCACTATTTTATCAGTCCTTAAACCCCACTCTTTATTTAATACCGCCTTTAAAAGGGTAGCAGTTTTAATCTTCCCTTTAAGGAGTGTTCCTCCTTCTCTTACTTTTTCTACTGCCTTTTGCGCTTTATCTTCATCATCTTTTGCTTCAATAATTTCTTTTATATAATTACCTTCCCCCAAAGAAGAGATGCATTTTTCAATTTCTGCTTTATCTCCCACCAAAACCCCTTCCCCAAATCCATAATCATAACAATCTTTTAAGGATTTTAAGGTTTCAATATTTTCTCCGCCGGCAACTACGATTTTTTCTCTTCCTTTAGTTTTTAAATTGGCAAATAATTCTTTAAAACTTTTTATCATTTTCGGACCTCCTGGTATTATTTCTTTATATAGGGATTGCCGCGTCGCTTCGCTCGCAATTACAGATTAGATTACACTAATAGAAAAATTAGTTTCAGGAATATATTTTTACTTTCTCTTCACCATTTATCACTCTTATGACTGCTTCCGCTAAAGCTTTCATCTCTTCTTCTCCCGGATATACTACTAGTGGAGCTATCCAACCCGTACGATCTTTTATCTTGTTTACTAAAATCTCATTATGAGCCATTCCACCAGTAAGAATAATCGCGTCAATTTTCCCTTTTAATACAGTAGCCATTGCCCCAATTTCTTTGGCAATTTGATAACACATTGCTTCAAAGATTAATTTAGCGTATTGGTTCCCTTCCTCTATCTTTTTTATAACTTCTCTCACATCATTGGTTCCTAGATAAGAAATAAGTCCACCTTGATGAGTAATAAGCTTGATTAATTCTTTTTCTGAATATTTACCAGAATAACACAGATGAATAAAAGCCTTATTAGGGAGAGTGCCAGTTCGCTCGGGCGAAAAAGGTCCTCCGTCATTGGCATTATTTACATCCACAATTTTCCCTTTCTCAATCGGGGCGATAGATATTCCGCCTCCCAGATGAGCAACAATAAGATTTAATCCCTCAAGCTTCTTCCCCTGTTCTTTAGCATAACGAAAAGCATTAGCTCGAATATTTAAAGTGTGAAGATGGGATTTTCTTTCGATTCCTTTTAACCCGGATATCCGAGCAATTTCAGTAAATTCATCAACCGATACGGGATCAGCAATATAAGCAGGGACATTGATTTCTTCAGCTATTTCACGAGCAATAATTCCTCCTAAATTGGAGGCATGTTTTATTGGAGAATTTTTTAAATCATCTATAAGCTTATCGTTTACCTTATAAGTTCCAGCAGATAAAGGCTTTATTATTCCACCTCGACCTATAACCGTTTTTATTGAATTTAAAACTATATTATGCTTTTTTAATATTTTTAATACTATCTTTTTTCTTTCCGGAACCTGCTCTAATAGAGAATGGAATTGGGAGAGTTCTTCTGCAGAATGAGATACAGATTCACTTACAATTTCTTCAGCCTCCCGGTTGAATATGGCTACCCTGGTAGAAGTTGAACCGGGATTGATTACTAAGATATTTTCTTTCATATTTTCCTCCCTAATATATTACTTTTGACAGTACCTCTTCTTCTTGGTAATTTTAATTATACAACGAGTCTTATTTTTCTGTAAATGGGTCTAGTGGCAGGGGTTCACTCCATACACTCCCCTTATAAGACTCCTGTTGAAATAGAAGACCGAGTAGTAGAAGCTAAAAACCAGACCCGCTTAGGAAGACCGAAAAGCGAGAGTTTGTAGACTGGTATGAGGAGTCATGGGGTGAGGGAAAAGATTGTCTTTACCGTTGATCATGGGGAAGAGTGGGGAGGCAAATCCTGGATGAAAGTCAAGGAGCTAAAGAAGCTGATCAGTGGATTTGGTGGTAAGCTTATC
>DJVR01000011.1 GCA_002441285.1 Candidatus Atribacteria bacterium UBA6251
CTTCAATTTGAACCCATCCTCAAACGCTCCACGCTCAACGTGTTTCAATCCTTGTTTTAATGGATGTCCCTCTTCAATATCTCTTCTTTTCCTCCTCTCAATTTTAATTTATTGTTTCAATCCTTGTTTTAATGGATGTTCCTCTTCAACTAATGGTGCTTTGGTGTTTGGAACTTCTCCTAACAGTTTCAATCCTTGTTTTAATGGATGTTCCTCTTCAACTATAAATATTATAAAAATTAATTAATATAATAGTTTCCTGCATATTTTGCAGAATTATTTTCTTTTCTTTTTGTATAATTTTCTTCAAAAAATACCATTTTTTTAATCCTTTTACAGGGTTTTTTCAGTCGCAAACACTTATACTACAATCTTTTTATCACTTTTACCTCTTAAACGCAAATATTTTTGTAACAACAATCGATACATTTAGCCGAATAGCTTGTTCCTTTAGGGTAATAACCTAGTTGAATAATTCTTAGCATTTCCTCAATAACATTAAATGCAGTCCTAAAATCTCTTTCTGTAAAAAATATTTCTTTTACTAAATTTTTACTCCTGGTATAACAAATATACCCTTTATTTACTTCATAGTGATAATTTTCTTTAATTAAAATTGCATAAAGAATCGATTGAATCTTATGAGTGCGAAAAAGTCTATCTTTATATTCCGCAAATTTATAATCAAAAGGAGCTAATGTTCCATCTTCTAAGAATAACACTTCATCAATAATCCCTTTAAGGTGATATTTATCAGAAGCCAAATAAACAGAAATTTCTTTTTTGGTACAATGCAATTTTTTTCTTAAATATTCTTTATTTATTTTAGATTTTTTCTCATGTATTTCTCTACCCATTAAAACCTTGTATCTTTGTTCCTCGTGCTGAGGAATAGAGAGGCAGTTCATAAAATATATAAATCTCGGACAATATAAATATTCCATTACCTCTGAAGGAGTAATATAAACTCCCTCTTTTATAATCTCTTCCATCTCGCAGCCCCCTAAAAAAGTTTGGCAATCACTTCATCTTTTACCATCTTTTTATCAAAAGCCTGACCCAATAGTTTTACTTTTTTAAAATCCTCATCACATATTGGAAAGATATAAACCGAATCTTCTTTTTTATTTATAATCTCATCACACTTTAAAGATAATTCATCTATTTCATTCTTATTCAGGGTTCCTAAAAATACGCTTTTTTGCACGTGATAAAGTCCATATCCCTTGCAATATATTGCTACTCTATTTCTGGTTTTATTTTTGGCAATATCATATATAACCCATACTAACATTATAATTTAGCTCATTTCTGTTTTAATAAATTATTGGCAATCCTATGGCATTCAAATTGAATTATATTTCTATTTTTAATATTTCTCCCTCTATATCTAACCTTTTTCTCCAGAGTTTCCTGTAGGGCATTTATTAGAACTGCTTTTCCTTCTTGATTGAGAGAAAGCCCATTTTTTATTTGGTCGAAATATTCCTTTTTGACTTTTCTTTTACTGAATAAATAAACTACAGTCTTATCAACAAATATTCTAAACATCTCGATAAGGTCAAAGACTAAGGATTTTTTATTATAATTATCTGTATGGATAAAGCCTAGATAAGGGTCAAGACCAGCAAGGATGCATCCTTTTTCCACCCTAGAATAGAGTACTCCATAACCGTAGTTAAGCAGGCAGTTGAATTCATCTTTAGCTGGATTTCTGCTTCTGCCATTAAATTTGAATCGTTCTGGTATAATATGACTCAAAGCTTCAAAATATTCTTTCCCCGCCATCCCTTCTATAGCCATAATACTATTCCTTTTTTCTTCCAGAGAACCTTTAATTTTTTGCAGCATATATATTTTTTTCTCTAAAGAAACTACACATTCATTTATAATTTTCTCTTTATTGGGGCGAGAGTTAGCTAAACTTTTTAAAAAATCAATATTATTTTCTATCTTACAAATTACCCATTCCTTGGCTAAGTTTAGGCCTGTTTCTCCGGTAGAGGATTCTAATTGTTTTCTCCTGATTAGGGTTGTACTTCCCAATTTAGAATGCCAGACCCTACCATAGGGGTTACCGTAATGATCTAAAAAGATAATATCGATATTGTTATCTACAGCAAATTTGACTGCATCGGTGGAAAAATAGGCACTGGTCGTAATTAGTATACTATCGATTTTTTTGACCGATACCTCAAAAACCTTGTCTTCATTTTTAATTAAAAAACAATCATTCTTTTTTCTTAAATAAGAACCTCTAGAATTTATGACTAATTGCATAATCTACTCTTTTCGATCATTTATTCTTTTAATTGTTCCAAAACCACGGGAAACTGATTTGCCGAGGCCAATATAATCAGGTAGGTTAAAATTTACTTGGAAAGTACCTAGAAAACCTATCACATCTTTCCCCTTAAATTTAATCGAAGTTTCCTTTAGTCTGGTACTTACCATTATTTTAGAGTCGACAAAATACTGAAAAGTCTTAGCTATGGCCATAATATTACGAATTAAGATACTTCTTAGTTGGTCGGTTCGTTCTGAATAACTATAATTTTTGTATTTCTGATAATTTTCTTCATTTAAAGCAAACCAGGAAGTAAGAAACTTGTATTTTATATTTTCCGGAGCAATCCCAAAATCTTCCTCTTTTAGAATTATTTCTTTGCTAAATATCTGATAAGAGTTTCCTCCCAAGGTTATTTTGTCATATCGATTATAAATATTTTGCAAAACCTGTACTCCCTCTGCTAATCCTAAAACTATTTTTGTATAATCAATAGTTTTATATTGTATTCGTGGATATTGATAAAGGAATTTATTTTTACCTAAATGGTTGTGCAGCAATAGATAATTATTAAATTTATTGGCAAAAAATCCACGAAGCTTAGCCGAATCTTCTTTTATCGGTTGGTCAGATTCCATCTTTAAAAGCATAGTTTTTAATTTCATTTTATCTCCTATCGTTTTTCCTATATATGAAGTTTCGGTGTAGTCAAAATTTTGGCGAATGAAGTGAGCCCTATATGATTTGTCAAGTAACCCGAAGGGCAAGCCACGACAGTGGCGAAGCGTTTTGCTTGGCGGTATCCTGCCACTTTATTTATTCAATTCGATAGAAACTTTCCCAGCACCTTTACTTTTCTGACCTCCAAGAACGGCTATATTATTCAAAGCAGGGATTAGAATCTCATTAATCAATAAGAGTTGGGCTTCTTCCGTTGGTTTTGAAGTAATTTCGTCTAACCAGAGGTCAACCTTTGTTCCACCGATTTCTCTTGCTTTGCCAAACTGGAAAGTTCCTTGTTGAGCGACTATTTCTAATGTTCCCTTAAATATTGTTCCTGGCTTCACCTGTTCGCCAGTAACAATAGCTCCTGCGGCTGCGGTTCCGCTTTCTCGATCTATTCTAATACTTGTCTGATCTATTTTGTGTTCTCCTGCCTCGGGCCAGAAATTGGGTATACGAAGAAATCCCATTAAACCTGTAGCACCAAAGAGATAACAAACAGGGCAAAGTCCTATAGGTCTATTATTCTCCTTGGGTATCTCAACTTTATCTTCCTCTACCTTTATCTCACAGTGTTTCCTGTATCCTAAGTGCAATAATTCTTGCTCTGCTTTTGAAGGTATTGGTGCCGGGATACACGGTCTAATTAGTCTTTCATCTGTTATCTCAAGTTTTGATTTGAGTTCGCCCTTTTTAGCAATTAGCAATTGCTCCACTTGATATCTGAAAGCTCCTTTAAAACTGGACGCAGGTATCGCTGGTTTTCCGTCCACAGAAAATACTGGTGCCTTCTTTTCCGTAAGTGGCGAAGGACTCCCTCCGATGTGTAGGAACGACCCTTCCTGAACGGTTATCTTCAGTGGAATCTGAAGCACCGTCAATATCCCTTGTTGCTTGCTTTCTGGCAATTTTTCCATATTATCTATGCTATTCATCTTTTATCACCTCCATAAATTGGGTTAAAGAGTTTAATTTCCTGATAAAGAATGCTATCTTAAGTGTATCAAGGTTCATCGCATATAGCTCCTTTAAATATTCTAATGTTTTTTTGAGTGCTTTTCTTTTAAACCTGTTATTTTCTTTGTCGATTTTATAAAGGAAAAACTGTTCAACAATAGAACGATTGTTGCTTTCAATCACTTTACCGAAATCTTCCATAGTAGATGTTGATGGAAGATTGCATTTGACCACTCCGAATTTATGTAATGCAAAAAACATCTGTTCTAAAATGTAAGGCTTTTGATCATAAGCGTTTTTCAATGCTTTTCCTAATTCAATTGTATCTTTTATCTTCCCATTTCTCCACTGATTTGCATTTTGCTCTTTTTGTTGAAGTTTTTGACATTGATTATCCACAATGGAGTTAAAAGAGTTTTTATCTCTTTTCTCGAAGGCTTCTTTAAGCTGTTTCCACTCCTCCGTTTCAAATAGTAAAGGTATAGCAGCTCTTGCGTTTCTATCATACGGTGGGCTAAATATAGAAGTGTCGTTCAGTATCCGCCTCATCACATCATCCAATCTTTTAGTAGTCATATTTATATTCCTCTTCCTCCTTGATCAAGATTTTAGGGCCTTCAATTATACTTCCTTCAAATAATGCTCTCTTATACACCCCGTTTACCTCCGATGTTGGATAAAAAAGGTAGCCATAACACGGCTTAATAACTTTGGTGATTCCAAAAGCACTGCATTCTTCCTCAAGTAAACGGCCTTTTAAGTATCCAACTTTCAAATCTGGTTTAACTTCTCCGATATATCTTAATTCACATCTGCCAAATCCTTTGCTCTTTAAAGCACCGAGAGAAATTTCTGTCGAAGTAGTTTTAACAAGAGATTCTGCCGCTTTATTTTTCACCACATAAATATTTGCTTTGAGTGCTTCTGTGCCATTTGTTGGCTTGAGATACTCCAAAGAAATAGGGAGTTTAGCAGTTCCCAAGAAAGCATCAAAAGGAGCATAAGTAAAAGTGTCTTTCTCGTATGTCCTTTCTCTAAAAAAACCAATTGCTAAAGCATCTGTCAAGCCAAAATGATCTCTAAAAGAACCTTTTAAAGTTGAAGTTGGTATATTTTCTATGCAAGGTCGAAAGGTTCCTCCTTTTATCCTCTCTCCAATTGCTATGGCTTGTGTCCTTAGTTCAAAGTGAAGGAAGGTTTTATTTAACGCATTCATGGGATAGCCACCTCAGTAGTTAGTTTGTAAAAATCGAGGATTTGATGAACTGATAAGCCCTTTTGGGTCAATTCTAATAAAGCAGGAAATTTCTTTCGATTGTTAAATATTTCGAGCGTTACCGTCAGATTACTTTTTGTCTCAACTTCAATGTCAACCAAACGGTGTAAAAAGTGGCTCAATTTGGTGTATTCTCTTCTAATTTTTTCTTTAAGTAGTTTGTACTGAGAGATATTTATACTAAGTTTTGAACTTCCAGGGCTTTGTATGTTAATACTATTTTTCGGCATAGACAAAAATCGCCAATGTTCCTGATAAGGATATTTCACCGGAGCAAGACTTATCGATAATTTGATAGGAGAATCTTTCAAGCATTCTGGGAAATACTTCTCCAAGAGATTATAAAATAAGTCAAGGACCGCCAGAATATCCTCACCTGAGTAAACCTTGAAAATCCCAAATTCATAATAGCCTTCAATTGGAAAAAGAAAATTCTCCTTAGTGAAAAGTGAATTTCCATCTTTATCTTTTATTTCGTATATCTGGTTATTGAAAGCTTTTAATAGTAGCTTATAATCCTTTACAAAATCCATCTGAACAGCAAGAGGTCTAAATGAATCTTTTAACACAGCCTTATCATTACTACTAACACTTTGCATTGACGGATGAGTGTCTACATATTCTTCATACAGTCTCTGAAGTGTCCCAAGTGTCTCAAGTGTCCCTAACAACTGCTTTTGGTCAAGTGTGATTTTCATCCATCCTGCTCTTAATCCTTTTTCTTCCCATTCAGCATATTTACTAGCGGGCTCTCCCATCTGGCGAATATTGTAACAAGTATCACATAAATACTCATGAATCTGGTCTTTAATCCTTTCTTTACCATGTTTCAACTGACAAGAATCACAAAGATGCGGTTTGATTTCTGGAGAAAAATCAAAGCTTGCTCTTTTTTCATAAAGTTTTAGATACCTGCTTGATGAGAGAGAATGAAATTTTTCATAAGCCCTTTCCATAGAAGAGGTTAAAAGATTCAATTCCGCCTCCATTTCTTTGTAGTCAATAATGAATCCTGCTTTAAGAAACCGTTCCAATAATTCGTGGATTCTGACCTCATCTTCCTTTGGTATGAAGAGACACATAAAATCATCTGTAGAGAATAAAACATAATCTTTCGTGTCCTTATCTTCTGAAAAGGATTTAATTAAATCAGCTCTTTTTCTAAGGACGTTAAGATCTTGAAGTCGAGAGAAGGATTGAGGAAATTTAATGTTGCAATTTACTATCCGAAATATCCACTTTCCCTCATCTTTCTCAGGGTCGATGTGCCCAGAAGCTTCTCGGACACTTTTTATTGGTTGATTGTTGTAAAGAAGAAGGTTTTGTGTATTTTGTAATTGGAGTAATGAATGTTTCTTTAAAGTGCGATAAATTTTACCCACAAGTTCCAAATGGGTATAAAGACTTACGATATTACGAGGAGCGGTTTTATCCTCTGGGGTAAGGGTGAGATATTTCTTGTATTTTCTAAAAAAGTCTTGATAATCCAAACATGAATCAATATACCGGAACATTTCCTTGAAACTTTCAATATCAGTAAAAGGTGACCAATGTTGTCCTCCTTGTTTTTTTTCCTCATAGAATTTAGTATTCCAAAGTTTGTAGATACCTTCTTGACCTCTGCGAATACTCTTTCCATGTAACTCAGGTCTGGATATTGCTGCCGAGATACCATCCGCTATTTTTGTAAGTAAAACATCAACCCGGATTTCTGGGTAGGGGATATATTCAATTGCCTTTTGAGAGTTTAACAAATCTTCATCCGGCGATCTTAACTCCTTTTTTTCTAAATATTGAGCATACCAACTTGGAGAGGATGGTTGTGAAATGCCAATTCGTGAAAAGTCAAAACCGTGAAAGGTATGACCAGAAATTTGAATACCTTGTTGATTAAGGGCTTGCCTATCTACAAGCTTCCCTATGTCATGTAGCTCTGCGATGAAAGATCTATCATTCATATTTCATGCATCTCCTTTTGGATATATCAGCATTAGCTGCCAAGCAAAATGTCGTCTAACTAATAAATTAATGCTCCTCCTCCGGTTTGCCTTTCTCTTTTAAAACCTGTTTCTTGATTATAATAAAGGCCTTGCTCTATTTCTTCTTTAGAAATATAACCAATGTCCCTATCTTCTTCAATAAAATCAGCGGCATATTGATAGGGAACAGATATAATATATTCATAAAAAATATTTCTAATTTTTAGAAATTCATTTTTACGCTGAAAATTATTTTTAATCAAACCCAATTCTTGGTATTTTTTATATATTATGTGAGCTTCTTTATCAACTTCTACGAAGATATCCACCTTTCGATAATCTTCTTCAATCAATTTAAATTTACTTATTTCTTCAAAATTTAAATTTTTTACTTCTTCTAAAATTTCTGTAGATTTATCATCTGACTTTCCCTTACTAACTTTATCAAAATAGAAATTACTTAGACTCAAAAAATCTTTTTCTTCAACTTTATTATTTCCCATTTCTTCAAAAGCATCTTTAGTTTTTGAAATAATAAAGGAATCATAAATATATTTACAATATTCTCTTTTCTCTTCTTCTTGTTTAAGGGTAAAAATTTTTACTAATCCTTTTTTGTTTCTAAAATTTCGATTACATCTTCCAGCTACTTGATTAATAGAATCAAGAGGGGCAAAATCACGGTAAACCACATCAACATCTAAATCTACACCAGCTTCAATTAGTTGGGTGCTAACGATAATTTTTCTCTTCCTGCTTTCTTTTTTACTGTCTTTTATTCTCTCTAACCTAACTTTGGGAATTACATTTGTGGAAAGATAATAATTTTTTGTATTTTCCAACTCTAATTCTTTGACAAATTTATAGATTTCTTGGGAAGAATTTATAGTATTTAAGACA
This sequence comes from Candidatus Atribacteria bacterium UBA6251, assembly GCA_002441285.1. Lineage (GTDB taxonomy): Bacteria > Atribacterota > Phoenicimicrobiia > Phoenicimicrobiales > Phoenicimicrobiaceae > UBA6251. The sequence continues at coordinate 8,123 of DJVR01000011.1, forward strand.
ATTAAAAAATCCTTGGTAGGATTGTTGACTAAATCTTTTTCCAACATCTCTTTAAAATCATCTAAACAAATTGATTTTAAATTTAATATTAACTCCACCCTATTTAAACCATTAAAATATTTTTCTTTATTTTTAATTAAAGATTTTATTTCTTCATCACATTCATTAAAAAGTAATGGTTGAGTTGCGGTAATTAAAACAAAATAAAGATTAAATCTCTTAGCTAAAAAATGCATCATCTTATTCAGTAACAACCAATAGCGATGAGGAATTGCCTGAATTTCATCCAGGATAACAATACTATTTATGATATTGTGAAATTTCCTAATAGCTTTATTTCGATTAGAGATTAAACTATAAAAAAATTGGATAAAGGTAGTTACTATAACTTCTGAATTCCAGCCTTCAATTAATAGTATATCCTTACTAATATCTTTTGTAGAAATATTTTCGAATTCTTCTTTCTTAAAATTAGTAGTAGTGTAGCATACATCAGAAAGATGATGATGTTTTAATAATAAATCTGAGGCAGGGCTTTCTCCTTGTAGGCAAAGCTTAAAAACATCTTCAAAGACAGCAAAATTTTGATCGATAATACTTAAATAAGGCAAAGAATAGATAATCCTTGGCTTATATCCTTTTTCCTGTGCTATTTTTTTTCTTAATTTTAAAGCAAAAGATAAAGAAGTAAGAGTTTTGCCAGTACCTGTAGGAACATTTAAAGATAATAACTTATCTTCATCTAAATTCAAATTATTAAGATTAATCATAACTTCATGATAAATATTATTTCTAATAGCATTTATTTTGTGACTATCTTTCTTAATATCCCTAAATTTTTGCTTTATATATTCATCGACAATATTTTCGTTTATATTAACCCTTTCTACTTCTTTTAAATTAGCAGCGTCGGCTTTGTCAGCATCCAAAAGCAAAGAATATAAAAGCAAAGTTATAAAATAATAAAAGAGAGTACCTTCTTCATCTAAATTCCTAATCAGCTTCTTCTCTTGATGGCTTAAATCTATTACGTATTTTTTTTCATATCTATCAAGTTTGTGGTAAATATAAATAGCTTTGGAATCTAAAATGTTTTTTTTAAATAGATTGCAGTTATACTTAAAATTAATTTTAGAAAAAAGATTCTCATAAACAAAGTTAATCTCACTAAAATTAATAGAGTTAATTTGTTTCAAAAATATCTCTTCATTCTTTTGATCAAAATCAATAACTTCATCCAAGACATTGTCTAAATTACCATGGTGTTTTTTTACTACTAAAAAACTTATTACTGGAAGATACTGATAATATTTCTCCTTTACAAGACTTTTTTCAGATAAATATTGCTTTGTAACATAGTAAGTAAATAGGGCTGAAATAAAGCTATGATGAGTCTCTGGTTTATTCTTTATCTCTGTTTTTTTTGTTTCGTTCTGTTCTTGCAAATAATTTTGAAAATACGAGGTTGATTTTCCAAAATCATGAGTTATCCCTATTAGATAAGAAACCTCTTTCAAAATATTAAAATTTATATATTTGTCTAAATTTAATTTTATTGAAGATAAATTATTTAGGCATAAATCCCCTACTTTTTGCAAATGTTCATATAATAATTTATCTGGATGGGATTTTAATCTATTCAATAAAGACAATATTTTCTCTCCTCCCATCTGGATATTTAATATTTCTATAAGTTTCAATTAATTTTGCTTTTATAGGTCTGCTATTGCGGTCAAAAATGATATCTCCATATTTTGTGACAATCCTTTCGGTATTTAATTCTATTGGCATCCTTATTGAAAAATATTCTCCTTCTGACTCAAACATTATTCCTTCTTTCTTTGAAGTTTTCAGTAAAGGCAACACTGTATCAATAGATATATAATCATCTTTGCAAGGAAGAATATTAATTTCAAATTCCCCTACAAACTTGAAGTTTGCAATATTTTCACTTAAGCCTAAGCAGGGGGTATATACTGTTTTATGGTGGGTTAAATTTTGTTTCAATTCTTTGTATATTATATTACCTTCATCAGGACTATGAAAATAGAGTCTATATTTTTGGTCTTTTAAAAATTCAAATCTTATCTGGGTTCGATTAGTAATTAAATTCATTCCTAGACCACGGGCGGTTTTCGTGTCTATTAAATTTTCTGCAACTATAGTTTTCTTAATGGGGTTTACTAATTTCAAGCCAATATGAGCGGACTCAGTAGAAAAATAATTTAAATAATCATTATCTTCTTTTTCTAAACCAATTATCGCTCCTATTAAACCACATAAAGCAGTACGGGGGGGGATAGGGAAAGAAAGGGGAGAGGTAGTAGTATAAAATCTTCTAAAATGGGCGTAATCTCCCCAAACATCAAACACTAACACCTTATCCATTTTAAATCACCTCTTTACTAATCAAAGGAAATGCTATCTATTTTAATTGATGTATCCAATCCCTCCAAATTTATCCTAACTCTTTCATCTATTTTCAAGTTAATACTTTTAATTTTTTCTTTATTATTGTTTAAAATTTCTACTAATTCATTGGCGTCTAATTCTACATCACTGATATCACGAATCTTTTCCTCTGGTATATTTTCAATATTTTTTATTTTAATTAGTTTGTCCAAATCTCCTAAATGATAATTTTCTTCCTTATAATTTACTTTTAAAAGTAAACGGGGCATTTGCCCGACTTTGCTTCGAGAAATTAAATTTTTAGTACCGTTCCACATTGCTTCTAAAAGTAAATTTACATCATCTTCACTGAGTTGTGTGTGCTGAGCAGCGTTTTCGTTGATAACACCATAAAAAGAGATTAAAGAATATGGTAAAATATCTTCTTCACGAAATGTTTTTTGGGTGACTCCTTTTTTAGCTGCAAAGGCTCCTGTCCCCTTAATGTGCTTTAATTCTACTTTATGAAGAGAGCGGCCCATTCTAAATTGAACTGGCCCAGTTAAAGTAATAGAACCAGTAACATTTTTTACTTTATTGCTTTCTTTTACAGATATATCGAGTGGTATAGTGGCTCCAAATAGGCGCACATCGATACATTCTTCGAGTATTTTCTTTTTAATTTCTTCTTTCTGCTCATTAAAATCCTTTTCCTTTATACTAGTTTTATCTAAAAAATCTTCTGCTCTTTGTTTAGCGTCTTGAATCGAACCATCTTCATTAATTATCTCCTTAACAAATATTTCTTTCTCCTTAAAATTCATTAGGTAATCTCGGATGGTTCTTTTTAAACGAACATCAGTTACTATATTTATCCCGGTTTCTTCATCTATTCGTGGTTTGTTTTCGTCTAAAGGATCTCCATTGGGGTTAGTATCTTTAATATCATAGAGAAATACAATTTCTGATCTGTTTTTTACAAAATTACTCACTATCTTTACCTCCATTATTTTTTTCTTTTTTAAATAACTCAGATAGATTCATTCCCAATACAAAGTAAAAACTAATCTCATCGTTAGGTATGTTCCAGGTATTTCCTGACGAAACAAAATAATTGGAAATAATTAATTCCAAATCTCGATAGTAGTTTTTCCCATATTCTTCTAATTTGTTTTGTATTTCTGGCAGGAGTTTTCTAATTTGTTTTTCGTCTAATTTTAAACCTTTTAATTTAACTCTAAATGGAGTAGATTTTCTTTCTTGATATTGGATATTCAACAAATACTGTGTAAGTACTCCTTCTAAAAATATTGCTTTTTTGATATTGTTATCAAAAAAATCAGAAAAATTATCGAAAAAAGATTCGATTTTCGTTTTTATTTCGCCTCCTATTTCATGGGGTAAAATCAATTTTTCCATTTTTGTAATTTCCTCCTTCTTATATTTTAATATTTTTAATTCATTCAAATAATTTAACAACATAAAGGCTTTTAAGGTATCATTTTTCGTGGGATATCCATTTATAAAGTCATCTCTTATTTTTTGCATAATGAAATCTAATAGAAAATCATAATCTACTGGTTTACCAGTAAAAATTTTATTCACAATGTCTAAGAAATATTTATCGAAAGTTCTTTTGTTGCTTATTTTTGGGAAAAAAGTTCTTAAAACTCCAAAGTTAAATTCCAGGGGCATTTCGCCGTCTTTTCTACCTTTATCATTAAATGTAGCTACCATACAATTTTTAAAAATTTCTTCTTGCTCTACTTTTTCTTTGGCCAAAAATAGCTGTTTTAAGCGAGAAGGTAGGATATCTTCGATATAAAGTAGTATATTAAAGACTGCCCCATTAAAACCTTTAGGTGCGCTGTAAAATAAAAAATTGTTATTTAAGAAATTTTTCTGTTCACTCATTAAACCGAGAACTTCGTTTTCGTCGTTAGTTAAATGGTTGATTTCTTTTTTACCGAATCGCGGGTTTTTCTGCAATTCAATTGTTCTAAAAATTTCTTTTTGAACTTCTTTTTGTATTGATTTAATAAATTTTGGGATTAAAAGATATCTAAAACCGTAAAAATTGAAATTTAAATTATCTTGTAGATATTTTTTACCCTCTTCTAAAGTTAAGGCGCAATTTAAGCATACCGGATAATTTTTCCAGGCATTTTCCTGTCTAAAACCTCCAGGGATAAAGCCCTTTTTATCTACGGTATAAAAATTAAAAGTACTTACAAAGCCGTAAACTTCTTCATTTTTTTTCTTGCACACCGAGCATAGTTTATTTTCTGATTTTGATATTTTACCGAATTTTCTATAATAACTTTCTGTGGCCGAATTCACTAAAATGTTCCTAAAAATTTCAAAATCTCCTAAGTATTTATTGTTAACTTTAAAGCTTATTACATTGTTTTCTATGGCCGATTTTTCTTTTAAGTCTTGTAGTATTTTTTCTTTATTTTCTTTAATGCAGAAGTAAATATTCTGCAACATTTCATTCTTATTATTCTTATTAGAATTATAATTTTTAAACCAATTTATAATTTTTATATTAAAAGTTTTTTCTGTTTCAGTTATCATAGCAGTTGGAGTAATATCTGTACCATTGGGAGTTCCTTTTTTATATAAATATTTTATTAACTTATCTTTTGAATATTCTTCAAGCTCCACACCTCTATAATTAAACTCTCCTTCTTCATCATCTATAATTATAAATAAAATACCTTTGGTGTTTCTATTTGCAGGATTATCAAGTAAAATTTCTAAAGGCTCATCAACGCTTTTCCCTTCTTTTTTAAGCGAATATTCCCCAATATTTCTAATTGCTTCTATCATTTAGAACCTCCATTAATAAAGTACTGCAAGATATTTGTAACAAATTAAATTTAAGTCATATCACAGTTTATTTTGTAAAAAACATAAACCTTTAACAAACCAAAAACTATTCTTTATATCTCATTCTCATACGGTTGACCTCCTCCCAAATCTCATCTTTCAGGCTCTTCGGTTGAAGTACCTGAGCACAACTACCTAGTTGGAGAATCCATTTTTTTATTTCTATAAAGCTATCAACTTCTACTTTGAAGAGAATGATCTCATCATTTAAAAGAGTAATTTCCTGGGTAGAGTGACGACGCTCTTCTTTTACCCAGCGAGAAGCCGGTGGAAAGATTTTAATTTCAACCTTTTGTGGTTTACTATCGCCCCGAACAACCTGCCAGCTTTTTCCTAAATAAGAAGAAAGAGAAAAATTTACCGGAACCTGAAAGATATTCTCGGTAATAATAATTTCCCTGATGCGATCAATACGAAAGATTTTAATCTCTTTACGCCAGTGGCAAAAAGCAATTAGATACCAGAAACCTCCTTTAAACATAAGATGTAAGGGATCTACTTTACGATCAGTTAATTCATCACGAGTAATGGTATAATACTTTATCTGAATTTGTCTTTTCCCAAGAATAGCTTGGTTTATTTTCTGAAAGACATCATTACAATCCTGATAGTCTTTTAGTTTACCTAAATAAATGGAGATTTGTTTATCTATCTTCTGAATATAATCTCGGTTGTCACTTCCTAGGACGCTTTCTAGTTTAGCTAAAGCGAGTTGTATATGCTGCTGGTAAGGAAATCCTTTTTGTTTGAGGAAGAATTTAGTAGAAATTAAAAGTGAAGCAGCTTCTTCGCAAGTGAAATGTAAAGGAGGTAGAAAGCAGTTAGGAGTTAAGAAGTAACCGCCTCTTTTTCCAGAAACAGAGTATACTGGAAAACCAGCGAGAGATAGGGTATTGAAATCTCGATAGATAGTACGCTTACAGGTTTCAAAGATATTAGCAATATCTTTAACTTTTATTCCAGGTTGATTTCTGATGAGCAGAATAATATTTATTAATCTTTCAATCTTATGAATCTTTAACACCCCCAAGAAATTTAGTAGGGCATTTATTCATAAATATCGATATTAGTTGGTTAAAAAAATGTGGCAATTTTAATTATTATAAGGCAGGTTAGTGACAATAGTATGTCAGTAATAAAATAAAAAAATTTAAAAAAATAAAAAATCTTTTATTATTTTAACAAACTATAAGAAAAATTCCAATACAATTATTAAAAGATTTATTATCTATATCTTATTATCTTCATTTTCCTCTATCGGAGTAAATTGCTTTATCCATATCTATTTCAATTAACTTTATTTATTGTAAATTATAAATAAATAGTGATTGATTTAAAAGAAAAAAAATGGGCTTAACTTAAATTGAATATTTCGTTTTATTGAAGCATTTATTTAACATTCTGCATGATGCTTTGGGTATTATCTTTTTTTAAGATGTTTTTTTACTGATTTAATAAATTTTCCAAATTGTTTATTTTTTCTTCTTTTTTCCAGATATGACATCTCATAGTAAGTCGATTCCTTATTCATCTTGATATAGTTTTGATAACGTTCTTGAGAAATTCTACCATCTTTTAAGGCGGCTAAAACTGCACATCCCTCATCCTGGAGGTGAGAACAGTTACTAAAGCGACATCGTTTTGATAATTCCGTAATTTCCTCAAAGGTATTATCAATACCTGATTCTAAACCAAAATTCCCCAACTCTCGCATTCCTGGTGTATCAATGAGCATTGCACCATTTTTTAATATAATTAACTGGCGATAAGCAGTAGTATGCCTTCCTCTTCCATCTTTTTCTCTTACCGCCTTGACCTCAAATCGTTCTTCGGCCAGAAGAGTATTTAGTAAACTGGTTTTTCCAACTCCTGATGAACCTAACAAACAGAATGTTTCGCCGGGAACCAATAATTTTTCTAATTCAACTAAACCAGAACTAGTGATATTACTAAAAGCTACTACCTGAATATCCGGCATTACTGCATGAATTTCGGATATCTTTTCTTTCACCTCCATCGAGGACAAGAGATCATTTTTGCTAAGTAATACTATAGGACGAATATTGCTTTCATTTATCATTGCTAAATATCGTTCTAACCGTCTGAGATTATAATTAAAATCAAGTGCCTGGATGATAAAAGCTGTTTCAATATTCACAGCAATCAATTGAAATTCAATCTTTTTACCCGATGTTTTCCTTTTCAAGATTGTTTTTCTGGGTAAGATTTCATTAATAACTGCAAAAGAATCCTGATCAAGATATCTGGCATAGACCCAATCACCCACCGTGGGATAATCTAATGGAGAATCAGCATTGAATTGAAATTTTCCTGTTACTTCCGCAAAAACCTCTTTTTTTTTCATTTCTAATAATATAACTATCTTTATTTACAGTAATAACCCTGGCTAATTGATAATCGATTAATTTTGCAGGATCAATCTTATCTTTAAACCAATTGCTAAGCCCTAACTCTTCTAATTGCATGAGATAGTTTCCCTAAATTTTCACTTTAAATTTTAGTACTTATCTAATAATATAAAAATCGGGAATACAAACAGACAAAATTATCAATTTTTATTTATTGCTGGATCCTTTATTCTTTGTCTTCTTTTGATAAAAGAGCTTAGTGATAATCCAACCGAATAAAAACATAGAAGTAAATAATTCTATCATATGTGCAAATCTAATATTTGCAGGCATAAATTCATTGGGAGGGATAACCAAGGAAGCAAGGATCACCGAGTATAATAATGATATAGCTACAGCTACCTCTCTAAAGCTACCTTCTAACATCCACATTACTGGAAAAGCTAAAAAAGTAAATAAAATTCCTCTTACTAATTGGAAGGGAATAATCCAGGAAGGCATTTGTAATCCCGCGTAATATTCATCAAAGGCAGCTCCAGCTAAAGGTTTGAATACTAAAGCGCCAAAAAGAATATAAATAACGGCATAGAGAATAGCTACTAAACCTAATTTTATTATCCATTGCTTGACACTTAGAGTTATTTTGGAGCTTTTTTCTTTATATCCTTCCTCTTTTAAATATTTTCCATAAATTATTACTACTAAAGGGGCGAGTATCGCAGCCATTATTAAACCATTGAAGAATAAGTTAACAGTTTCTCCGGTAGGAACTATTTCTACTAAATATTGCAGAAAGACAACTGTTTCTATCTGAGTCATAAAAGTAGCTAAACCAAAATAGATTATAAAAACTGTAGTAATTAATTTCCAGCCCCGCCAATTGGTTTTTACTACTGGATAACCAAGGACTATTGCTTGTAAAAAACCCATTAATCAAAAATAAAGAAAACTTTCCTTAATGGATAAATCTATTTCTAATCCCCAAAAATCAATATTAAAAAGAATTGCAATTATTAACCCCAGAGCTAATGCTTTTATAAAAAAAGTAAAATTTATATTTTTATTCATTAACATCATCTTACCTTTTAAAATAAGTTGACTTATAGATAATCAAAATAGGTTTAGTATTTTTCCATTATATTATACTGAATTTCAGTAATTTTTAGTCGAGCATATGGCAAATCCCTATCTGACAAATTCCATTCTACTTCCCCTTGGGTAGGAATCTTTATCCCCTCAAATTGCTGGTAATTTCTATAATAACCACTCCATTGTTCCTGGAAATATTTTCCATCTGATTCCATATATCTATCGTTGCTTACAAATTTAATAATCTCACCTTTTTCGTTAAAAGTAAAGACCCCGGAGGCAGTATAACCTTTATATTTAATAATCACCCGGGCTGAATTAGAATCAATCTCTTTCCATTCAAGATAATCATTGGGTAGTAAAGCGGTGGGGAACCAAACTGCTTCTGCTAAAAATCTTATCAATGAAGAAACATCTATTTCATTTCCAGTTGCATCCGCTAAAGTAAGGGTGGAAAGTAGCTTAATTAACATATTCCCTTTCCCCTGATAATACATATCTCTGCCTTCTATCCATACTAAAGGTAACATATTAAGTTTTACTCGCCAGAGAAATGCGGGAGATTCCGTGGTAAAGTATTGTTCTGCTTTAATAGGCATCCAGGGTTGATTTCCCTTCATCCTGAATTCTCCATCCTGTTTTAATCTTACAAATCTAATATATTCCTGCCCTTCCTTCAGGGTGTATTGAAAATATCTTTGAACTGGCTCAGGTAGTTCTTTGAGGTCCACAAAGCTAACAGCCTTGGGTAGTGTTTTACTGCCCTCCTTAATAAGCATACCAATCTCTTTGACTATTTTTTGATTCAACAAAATCTTATTAAGAGTAATAAATAAAATAATTATTACTAAAATTATTCCGAAAATTATTAATATTTTTTTCATAAATAGAATTGCCTTTCCTTGATTTTATTTCTAATCCGGATAAAAAAACAAACTAAAATTACTAAAATTCCAAACTAAACCCTATCAGAGGAGCCCTGGTATAGCAAAAACAATCTATCTCGATAAGGCTCTATCTTAATGATCTTTTTTATTTTTCTGAAATCTTATCCAAAATCCATTTACCTATCAATTCTAATACTTCTGGGGCAATAGTTTCTTCGATTTGGGCATATTCCGAAATAGCTCCTGTTTTAGCGGTTTGAAATAGATGATTTAAACCAGGCATCTCTATAACCTGATAATCTTTATTTCCTCCTGTCCGTAAGGCTTCTTCAATAGCTTGAAGATTCTCTTACGGAGCCACTTGAAGATCTTTCTCCCCTACCAGAGCTAAAACTGGACATTTTACTTTCATTAAATTAATTTGAGGATCATAGAATAGAAAATTACGATACCAGGAAGATAACATTACTTGTAATTGCGAATCAATATTGTCTTCAGATATACCTAAAACTTGTTTTTCTTTTTCATTAAAATTAGCTATACTTTCAGTAAAAATTTTTCGCAACTCTTTTTCCGCAATTAAATTATTCTCTTCTTCTTTCAAAACTGTAAACATTCTTTTCTGTAATAAAAGAGCCTGCTTTATTAGCTCATCATTGGCTCCATTAGCCCGGGCAAGCAATTCCATCTGTAATAATAAAACTTCTTCACCCTTTAAACCTGTTCCTCCCAGCATTACACAATATCTAATCTCAGGTAATTCTGCTGCCACCATTGGAGCAATTACTCCACCTTCACTATGTCCGATAAGACCAATCTTTTGAGGATTAATATCCTTTCGACTTTTAAGATAATTAATTCCAGCAATAACATCATCAGCGAAATTTTCACTGGTGTCATCGAGAGAGCCACCTGTTGAACCACCTACTCCTCGATCATCTACCCGAAGTACTGCTATTCCCAGACGAGTTAGATAATCACTTAATACTAAAAATGGCTTATGTCCAAAGATGGTTTCATCACGATCCTGAGCACCAGAACCAGAAATGAGTATAACTGCTGGAAAAGGACCAGGTTCTCTGGGCAGAGTTAAGGTGCCAGCAAGCGTAATCCCTGCTTCCTTATTTTCATAGATAACTTCTTCTTCTTTATAGGGATAAGGTTTCTTCGGTTCTTGGGGACGGTTAACTTGAACTAAATCTTCTACCTGTTCAAGTAGGAGTGGAAAAGAGCTCCCTGCTTGTTTTAATTCTCCTTTAATGTATAAAAAATCTTCCTGAACTTCTCCTACAAAAAAACCTCCAACTGATTTGATACCTAAATATAAAACACCATCTTTAAAAGTTACCTCATCTACCACTATATCCTTTACCCCTTGATCAGGGCTATCCATAGTAGCAATGAGTTTCCCTTCTGTATCCTTTTTTATATGTATTACTACTCTCAGTGATATTCCAGAAACTTCTAATTTTCCCTCCCAGGTACCCAATAGAAAATTATCTGAATTATGCCCTTCTTGAGCCAGAACTAACGTATTACCCATAATGAATATAGATAATAAAAAAACATATCAAACTAGCCAAACTAAATTTTGGAAACTTATTAAAAATCAATTTACTGTATTCCTTTATCTTTGTGTTTTTATTTTGCTAAAAATTAATTAGATTACTAGGTATACCTTCAATAAAATTACTCTCACCTAATAAACCTAATTTTTACTTATTTTATCTATTAAAAGACATACAGTAATCATTCTATAACCTTTTATCTTATATTGCAAGGAATAATTCTGGATCAGTCTTATTCGGAAAAGTTTAAAATAGTCTGGGAATAGACCATACTATCTATTCTTAATAGGATTATTCTTGTTTGAAATTTTTTGTAGAAGACTATAATGAGGTTTCTATTTATGAATAGATGTAAGATTACTATTAAAAATAGTAAAATGTTTATCTTGATTTCGCACAGAGAACCGTCTTGTGCGTGAAAAGACCCTACCACCGCCTTCAGCGGAGATAGGGTCTTTGGAATTTAAACTATATCCTTACTGTTCGGGTTAGGGTAATGCAGGAACTAAAATGGTCTGACCAGGAATGATTAATCGGGGATTTTCTAAATCATTAATTTCATCTAATTCTTCCCAGGTTAAACCATATTTTTTGGCAATTGCCCATAAATTATCTCCAGCTTGCACTACATAGGTAGAAACAGGCAACTTTCCTTCATCGATTAATTCAAAAACATTCAGAGCTTTTACATTTAGTGTCCTGCCATCTTCAGAAGTCGGAATAGATATTTCTCCTTTTCTGACCATCTCGAAAATCACTTCTTTAAAAGGAGATTCAAGATCAACGCCAGTTATTTTCCAGTTGTTATCTACTGTGGGAGTTAATATTCCATTCTTTTCTTCTTGAACATATTTAATAATCATATCTCTAATTCGACCGGCATCCTGTAAAAGTTCATAGGAATCATAATATCTGTCTTCCATAGTAACTAAACCCAAACCTAGCAATGTTCCAAAACGATAATTATTCACAGCCAGTCGATAAACCTTATCATCAATAAGTGGTTGACCATTTATGACGATATTTTCTACTCTCTCTCCAGCTGGTTTAGAAAGATTAATCTCATAAGTTAATCCGGAGAACATATCATAATTATATCCACGAATTTTCGGATTAAAGCTAATGGTAATATCTCCTTCTTTCCAGCTATTGTAATAACTGGCTGACCATTCTAAATATTTTTTCAAGTTAGCACCAGTAATTTTGGTTCCCACTAAAGTATTATCATATTTGTAAATAAAGGCAACATCTTTCTTTTTAAAAGGACCTTTCACCAGGTTTGAACCAAAATTAAAGAGGGCAGCAGAAGATATATCCGCCTTGGTGTAAAACATCTGGACTTCGTTAATTAAATCAATTACTGCGGTATCCATTAATTGTGCAGTAGACATAGTGGTAATTTCAGCTTCTCCGGTAATATAATCTGGAGAGGCTATAAAATCTTCAGTGATTTCACCTACTACAACATTTGCATTAGCAATTGATTCATCGTGTACATACTTAAATTCTGCTAATACTTCTGGATCAGGGTCTACCGAGTTTGTCTGAATATTTTCGGTAGTTACATCAACCACCTCCCATTTATCTCCAACCTTTTCCACTTTAATTACTGCTTTTGCTAAAGCCCAACCCCATTTTCCTGGTTCAATTAAATGTACTCCATTGGTTACTTCATTGTATTGGGCATGGGCATGTCCACAGAAAATAACAGAATACTCCGGACAGGCCTCAGCAATATCTATTGCACCTTCATAACCATGTTCACCTTCTGGACCTAAATGAAATGTTCCAACCAAGACATCATATTTTCCTTCCAGTTCAGCAATAACTTTTTTAGATTGCGCTACAGTACCCAGAAAAGTTAAACCTTCAAAATGTTCCGGGGCACTTGCTTCCCATTGAGGAACATGAGGTGGAGTCATACCTACGATAGCAACTCGCACCCCATTTACCTCAAATATTTCGTAAGGTTTAACAAAATAAGACCCATCAGCCTTTAAAATATTAGCGGATAAAACTGAATTTTTAAAAGTTGCTATATTCTTTTCTAGGAAAGCTTTTTCAAAATTAAATTCGTGATTTCCGATAACCCATACATCATAATTTAAAAAATTTAATCCAGCTATCATAGGATGAACGGGTAAATCATTAAACAAATCCGCACTATTATCCTGGACAGTATCACCGCAATCAATCAAAATCGCATTGGGATCAATTGCCCTTTCCTGTTTTACCAAAGTAGCAATCTTGGCTAGTCCAGTATCACTATCCACTGAATCTGTCGCATAATCATGCGGATAAATTCTCCCATGCAGGTCAGAAGTTTGTAAAATAGTAATAGTAGTCGTCTCAGCGGCAAAAATACACGAAAAAAGCAAACCAAAAATTAAGGATAAGGTCAGTAAAACAGATAACACTTTAAACTGTCTTTTCATTTTCAAATCTCCTTTTCATTTTTTTTAATTTTCTCTATCCAAAGATTGTAACGATCACATATTATATACTATTTAATTCGATAAAGCTTCTTTTAAATCCTTCTTTATACTAAATTTGTTTGCATTAAATTTTTTTAAAGAAAAAATTATTTACTAGTTATGGGTGATAGGATTATTACTTCTTTACGATTAATAATTAATTTTTTAGGTAATCATTAAGAAGAAGAAAAAGAAGATTATTTTTTTAGATCTATTCTACTTTTTATTATTGAAACTCAAATAGTTAAAAGTTGCTTAAAAACTGAAAACTGTTTATTTTTTCTTTAAACAAACTAAGACAGGTATCCACTACTTTCGGGTCATAGAGGGTTCCTCTATTCCGGGAGATCTCTTCTAAGGCTTGCTCAATAGTATAAGCTGGGCGATAAGGACGGTGGGAAGACATTG
>DJVR01000017.1 GCA_002441285.1 Candidatus Atribacteria bacterium UBA6251
CACTTTTAAAGTTTAACTAACACTTAAAATAAACCTTCTTATTTATAAATATTAATTTTTAAGTATTCTATTTTTAATATCAATAATCTTTTTTCTTATATTGCAATCGCTTCATTAATTTATCTAAAGGTAAAACATTTAATATATCTCTACTTTCTAACCAGCCCCGACGGGCAATAGCTAAACCAAAGTCCATCATTGCTAATCCCTCAATACTATGGGCATCAGTTTGAATTGCAATTTGTACCCCTTTTTCTTTAGCCAACCGACAATATATTTCATTTAAATCAAGCCTTTCTGGATGTGCATTTAGCTCTAAAATTGTTCCAGTTTCGGATGCTACTTGCATTATTCTTTCCATATCTAACTCATATGCCTCTCTATAACCAATTAAACGACCAGTGGGATGGGCAATAATGTTTACATATTTGTTTTGCATAGCCTTAATAATTCTCGCTGTATTAATCTTGCTTTCCTGTTTAAAACCAGAATGAATAGCAGCTATCACCACATCCAATTTACTTAATATCTCATCAGAAAAATCTAAATTACCATCTGATTTGATATCTACTTCAATACCAGTTAAAATGGTAAAATCTTTTAACTCCCGATTAAGATTATGTATTTCTTCTATCTGTTCCTTTAATTTTTGTTCGGTTAATCCGCCTGCAAATTTTAAAGATTGAGAATGCTCGGTAATGGCAATATATTGATATCCCCTCTTTTTAGCTGCTTCGGCCATTTCTCTGATACTATTTATCCCATCACTCCAGGTAGTATGTAAATGTAAATCGCCTTTTATCTGTGATTTTTCTATTAATTCGGGTAATTTATTCTCCTGGGCAGCTTCAATTTCTCCCCTATCTTCTCTTAATTCAGGCGGAATAAAGGATAAGTTCAATGCTTTGTAAATTTCTTCCTCTTCTTTCCCACCTCTTCTTTTTCCGGTAATCGAATCAAATATTCCATATTCATTAATCTTTAAATTTTTCTTTACTGCCAGCTCTCTGAGCTTGATATTGTGAGCCTTAGAACCAGTAAAATATTGCAGGGCAGCTCCAAAACTTTCTGGCCCTACCACTCGAACATCAATATGAACATCATCCTTAGTAATAATGCTGGATTTAGTTGGACCTTCTGCCAAGATTTCTCTAACCTGAGGTAAAGAAACGAAGGTCTTCATAATCCTTTCAGGTTTCTGAGAGGTAATCAAAATATCAATATCCCCAACAGTTTCCCTCTTCCGTCTTAAGCTACCCGCAAAACTTATTCTTTCCGTTTCCCTTAACTTACTCAATATTTTAACTATCTCTTCTGCTAAGGGTAGTGCTAACCCCAAAGGAACTCTCTCTTTACTCCTCTTATAAAATTCTATACCTCTTAAAATATTAATCTCAGATTTTTCCCCCATTCCAGGTAAATTTTTAATCTTATGCCCTTTGATTGCTTCTTCTAACTTTTCTAGATTATCCACTTTTAATTCTTCATAAAGAAGTTTAGCAGTTTTAGGTCCAACCTCTGGAACATCCAATAATTTTATCACTCCTGCAGGTATACTCTCTTTTAATTTTTCATAATATTCCATTTTACCCGTAGTAAGGTATTCTTCGATTTTTTTGGCTATTCCTTTACCTACCCCTGGAATATCATCCAAGGCTCCCTGTTGGTAAATAGTTTCTAAGTCAATAGGCAAATTTTCCAGTACCAAAGCCACTTTTTCATAAGCCCTTATTTTAAAGGGATTTTCATTTTTGACCTTTAATATTTTAGCAATTTGTTCAAATATGCGGGATAATTCTAAATTTTTCACTTCTACCACCCCACTTATTATTCATCAATTAATACCTTTACCTCATTCCCCTTTACTATATCTCTGACCATGCTAACTTGCATCTCTAACCATAAATTTTATTCAAATTTATCTAACTTTGATATATTTATTCTATAATTAAGGTTCAAATCCCTTTATATTTATAAAACCTATTTATAATTTAATCATTAATCATATAAATTTCTCTTTAATCATTAATAACAGATCAATGTATACCCCATACTCCTCTATCTTGCCAAAAAA
The DNA here is from genome assembly GCA_002441285.1 of Candidatus Atribacteria bacterium UBA6251. Lineage (GTDB taxonomy): Bacteria > Atribacterota > Phoenicimicrobiia > Phoenicimicrobiales > Phoenicimicrobiaceae > UBA6251. The sequence continues at coordinate 2,075 of DJVR01000017.1, forward strand.
GGAGAATAAATGTTAAAATTATAAAAATCAATCCTTTAAAGGGGTTAATAAGATTTAAAGGAATTAAAAATTGAAAAGTAATCTTAACTTAAAGCAAAATAATTTACTTACTTTAGAAGAAGTAGCAAAAGAGTGCATAAACTGTGAAAAATGTCCCTTATACCTCACCCGCACTAAGGTCGTACCAGGAGAAGGAAATGAGAAAGCTAGGGTAATGTTTATTGGAGAAGGACCAGGTGAAGAGGAGGATTTAGAAGGGAGACCATTTGTAGGTAAGGCAGGTCAACTTTTAACTAAAATCTTAAAATCTGTAGAAATAAAAAGGGAAGAAGTATTTATCACTAATATGGTTAAATGTAGACCACCTGGCAACCGTAATCCTTCGGTTAGCGAAGTAGAAACCTGTTTCCCTTACCTGGAAGCTCAAATAGCCATTATTAACCCCAAAATATTAGTCACTCTTGGTAATGTTCCTACCCAATTTCTCTTAGAAACAAAACAAGGTATAACCAAGTTGCGAGGAGAATGGTACGATTGGATGGGGAAAATCAGGATATTTCCCATGTTCCATCCCAGTTATTTATTAAGGAATGAAGGAAATTTTCCTGGCAGTCCCAAAGAACTGACCTGGAAAGATATTAAAAAACTAAAAGAAGCCCTTATTCAGTTTTAAAATATTTTTAAGCACTAATTATATCACCCCAAGAAAGGTAAAAGGTTTATTATGAAAGTTTATGAAATTTTAAGTATACTAGATCAAATCGCTCCATTTTTTTTACAGGAAAGCTTTGATAATAGTGGTATTCAATTTGTTGATTTAGAAAATGAAGTAAATAAAATTCTATTAGGTCTGGATTTAACCCAAGAGGTTTTAGAGGAAGCTATCAAAAATGACGCAAATTTAATTATTACCCATCATCCCCTAATCTACTCTCCCCTGAAAAAAATCACTAAACAAGACAATCCTATCTTTTTTGAACTTATAACTAATAAGATTAATCTTATTTCTTATCATACTAACTTTGATTTGGCAGAAAACGGTCTTAATGATTACTTGCTTAAGTTACTAAAAATTAAAAAAATAAGACCTATTAAGATTAGTTCAGAAAAAAGCTATAAATTTGTGGTCTATGTTCCCAGAAATTACGCCCCAAAAATAAGTGAAGCAATTTTCAAGGCTGGAGCAGGTAAAATTGGTAATTATACAGAGACTTCTTTTTATATTGACGGAAAGGGTACTTTTAAACCAATGCCTGGCTGCCAACCCTGTATAGGAGAAATAGGGAAAAGAGAAGAAGTTGAAGAAACAAAAATCGAAACTGTAGTCTCGGAAAGATTCTTAGATTCAGTAATCAAGGCAATGAAAAAAGCACACCCTTATGAAGAACCAGCTTATGATATATTTGAAATATTTACCAAACCAAACTATGGGATTGGATGGATAGGTGAGCTTACCAGGTCATTATCCATAAGCCAATTCTCTCTGCAAATCAAGGAAAAACTTCACGCAAAATATGTTCGTCTCATCAAAGCTCACTCTCGACCGATTAAAAAAATCGCCCTATGTGCTGGAGGGGGAAGTTTTTTACTAGAGCAAGTACGCAAGTCAGAGGTTGATTTATATTTAACGGGAGATATCAAATACCATGACGCTCTACACGCTAAAGAAATAGGTTTAAATATCCTGGAAGTAGAACATTTTGAGACAGAAAAATTCTTTCAAGATGCCCTGTATAGTCAGTTAATAAAATTTAATATTCCTGAACAAATCATTATTAAAAGTAAAAAGTTAAAATCTCCTTACCAATTAATATGAATTAGGAGGTATCTTTATAATTTACTTTATTTCCTTTACAGGTACAGAATATTTTTGAATTAGTTAAAATTTTACTAAGCTTTTTCTCTACCCTATGTCTTTAAAAACCTAAAAAGACATTGCTTCTATAAATTCACGAGAAAAATCAGGATGGGAAGATAATTCCACATATTTTACTTTTTTATAAATCTCATTACCAATTTTTCTGATTTTTTGGGAACACAAGATTAATTCCGCTCCCTTTCCAGCAGCATTTCCAACTGATTTTATCTTGTTTAAGGGTAAATCTGGTAATATTCCTATTCTTAATGCACTTTGCTTGTTAATAAAATTACCAAAAGCACCTGCCAAGAATATCACCTGAATATCTTTCACCGAAATACCTACTTCCTTTAAAAGTATTTTTATCCCTGCTTGTAAAGCTGCCTTAGCTACTTGCACTTCTCTTATATCTTTTTGAGTAAAATAAATCTCTTTATTTTTTTCTTTTTCATTACTTTTAACTAGAAGGAATCTTCTTTCTCCTGCCTCTTCGATAATTCTATTTTTAATTTCCTGACTAATTTCCGCCGGACAACCTTCTCGATCGACTATCCTACCACTTCTATCGATCAATCCAACCTTAAGCATTTCTGAAACCAAATCGATTATACCAGAACCGCATATCCCTTTTGCTTTAATCCCTCCAATAGTATGCCAATTAATCCTACGCTTATTTATCTTTACTTTATCTATCGCTCCATCTACTGCTCTCATTCCAAAAGCAATTCGAACCCCTTCCCAAGCTGGTCCCGCTGCTGTAGAGCAAGCCCATAATTCTCCTTTTAAACTTAAAACTATCTCTCCATTGGTTCCCAAATCTATTAACAGAGAATTTCTCTTTTTACGCCACATACTATTAAAAACAATGCCAGCTAAAATGTCTGAACCTACAAAAGATGATATATTAGAGGGAAAATAAACTTTAGTTTCGGGTTCAAGTAATAGATCAGAAATTTCTTGCGCTTTTAAATAAAATTCTTCTCTACTAACCGAAATATAGGGAGAAAGGGCTAAATTAATAGGATCAAGACCTAAAAAAAGATGCTGCATGCAGGTATTACCCACAGCTACAATCTCATAAATATCTTTTTGATTTATCTGAGTACATTTAATAATTTCCTGGATTATCTCGTTAACAGTACTTATTATTTCTTTTTGTAATAGACTTAGACCATTTTTCTCTCTCTGAGTAAATTCAATTCGGGAAATAACATTGTCTCCATAAATAATCTGAGAATTAGTTCTAGCCACCACTGAGATCTCTTTTCCTTTTTTTAAATCGATTAAATAACCTACTACTGTGGTCGTACCCAGATCAAAGGCTATACCATACATTTGATTGGTAGTATTACCTTTTTCTATAGCTATAACTTCCTTATGGCCAAGGGTGATAGTAATTTTAAAATCAGCTTCTCTAATCAAGGCGGGGATTTTCTTTAAAAGCGATAAAGATATTTGGGGAGGAGGATGGTTTCTCCCTCTTTGTCTAGATAATTCCTCTAATATTCTCTCCCAATCTGATCTCTGGTCATCTAACTCGGGTTTAGCAAGGATTAAAAAGAATTTTTCTACCTCAGGTTCTAACGGGAGATTTTTTTTATAACTTTTTTTCTCTCCTTTTAAAAAAGAAGAAAGTACTGGTTGAAGATTTAATCTAATTTTAGAAGGAATTTCTATTTCGATAGGTTTATAAATCCTGGTCTGGCAGGCTAATCGGAAACCTTTTTCAATTTCTTGAGGAGAGATAAATTTTTTTTCTAAGTTAGAAATATTAGTATTTCCACTCTTTATTAATATCTTACATTTGCCACAAATTCCCTTTCCTCCACAGGGAGTTTCAATTAATATGCCAGCTTTAGCCAGAGCTTCCAACAATGAAGTCCCCTTATTTACCTCTATATTTCTATTATCTGGCAAAAAAGTGACCTTAATCAATTACTACTTTCCTTTTTAAAATTATTTTTCGAAAGTTAATCTTCCTTGCCTATAAGCTTTGAGATATTCACCACAAAAACTATCTTTTCCTAATAAAGTACAAGCTGTCTTAATCATAGCCATTATTCTTTTATCTGTGGAATCGATAATGGCGGCATCCAAACCACAGGACATTGCTAAAATCATAAAAACCTGATTTATTAATTTTCTTTCCGGAAGGCCATAAGAAATATTACTTAAACCCATTATAGTATTCACTTGAGAAAAAGCCTCTTTTACTCCTTTAATAGTATCTAAAGTAATTAAACCGTTTTGGTCATTTGTACCAATAGGAACTACCAAAGGATCAATATAGATATCTGATAAAGCTACTCCTGAATCAGTTAATATTTTAATCAATTTATGTGCAATTTCAATTCGGGTTTTTGCATTATCAGAGATACCTCGTTCGTCCATTACTAAGGCTACTACTGCACATTTATATTTTTCTATAGTGGGTAATAGTCTAGCTATTTTTTCTTTTTCTCCAGTAATCGAATTAATTAGAACTTTTCCTTTTCCCCAATTATATATGGATAAACCTTTCTCAATCTCTTCAGCATTGGGACTATCAATACATAAAGGGACATCAACTACTTCTTGGACAGTTTTAACCAGCCATTCTATATTCTCTTCCCGATTACCGCTGGCAGCAGAAGAGTTCACATCCAGAACATCAGCTCCACCTTCCACTTGTTTACGAGCTAAATCTTGAACAGATATTACATCTCTATTTTCAATCATTTTTCTTACTTTCTCTCTGGTAGAGTTTAGTTTTTCACCAATTATTAGCATAACTCTTCTATCTCCTTTTTAAATATTCTATAAGAAATAGATTAATTTTTAAATATATTTTATGGTAATACCTAAACTTAATTGCACTAAATTTGTTCTTTGACAATGGAAATCTGTTGATACAGTAACCTCCTTAATGGGATTACAAAATTCTTGTTTCTATGGCTGGAATCTCCGCTCTACCTCTTTCAACTAGAGCCAATGTTTGGTAAAAGACTAGAATCCTTTAAGACCATTCATGTGGTTACAACCTTTTGGTATGCCCTTTCCCTTTAATACGACCATGTAGTGCATTTGGTAAGATAGGGTCTCATAGTCTCCTTGGTATGAGAAGAAATAGGAAAAGTATAGATGCCACAGACGATCCATTTACCGCTTGCTCTCTAACCACGCTTAGATTTCGAAACTATCTTAGGATAGTTGGTTTACTATAAGGTACCTGAAATCTTAAAGGATAAGCGGGATACCAAGGCAAAAGTAATCCACTAACTTGCCTTTCTAGTAAAGCGAAATCCTGGTCTTTTTCCAGATATTTTTGGACATTTTTCTGGTTAGACCACAGCTACTAGAGAGATGCCACCATTTTTACTACCGCAGCGAGGGCATGTTTTCCTGCTCTCTTTATACTGTAATATCAATAGTTTTTCAAGGTTCTAAGAGCAATTTAGTTTTATCATTACCAAAATAAATAATTTATGTTATTAAAATTACTTGGTTTAGTATATCAAATAATTTTTAAAAATTATAGGTAATATATTGTCATTTTAGGTGATTTTTTGTTTAGAAAATTCTACAACTATAAGTTTTTTATAAATATTTTAAAAATAAATGCCTTATTTACATTACAAATTTCCTTGCATCCTCAGCGGCAGAGGCTGCATCTGGAGAGTAGCCATCGGCTCCAATCTGCTCAGCATAATTTTTAGTAATTGGGGCTCCTCCAATCATGATTTTCACCTTATCTCTTAAACCAGCCTCTTCAATAGCTTTAATGATCTTGGGCATATTAATCATAGTAGTAGTCAAAAGGGCAGACATCCCTACAATATTTGGTTTCTTTTCTCTGATAGCTTCAATAAATTTTTCTTCGCTCACATCTACCCCTAAATCTATCACTTCAAAGCCTGCTCCTTCCAGCATCATTTTCACTAAATTCTTTCCGATATCATGTAAGTCTCCTTTAACTGTCCCAATTACTACCTTGCCTATATTCTTAACCCCTGTTTCAACCAATTTAGGCTTTAAAACATCCATGCCAGCGTGCATAGCTCGGGCAGCAATTAATACTTCTGGGACATATACTTCGTTATTTTTAAATTTAACACCGATGATGTTCATCCCTTTTATTAAACCATTTTCAAGAATATCCTTAGGAGAAAACTGTTTAGATAAAGCCTCTCGAACAAGCTCTTCTACTTTACTGGCATTACCTTTTTGTAAAGCTTCTGATATTTCATCCAAATTCAACATTATATATCCTCCTTAATTTTTTATTACTATTGTTTTATAATACCCAATATTTTATAAGATCGATTAGTCATCTTTGTATTTTTTTTCTATACTCGGAAGCAGTTACGCCTTCTACCCTTTTAAAAACCTTACAAAAATAACTCTGGTCCGGATAACCTACCTCAAAAGCAATTTGAGTAGTGCTTTTATCAGTATTTTCTAGTAACCCTTTTGCTTCTTCAATGCGTACCTTGGTAAGATAGTTTAAAATCGTAGATCCAGTCTCTTTTTTAAAAATATGGCTTAAGTAATATGGACTTAGATAAACTATCTTACTAATGTTTCGTAGAGTTATTTTTTTCTTATAATTTGCCCGAATAAATTCCCTGGTCTTTCTAATTATATCTATATTTTTAATGTTTCTGTTTTCGTAAACAGATTCAGTAAATCTATCCAGCACCTTTACAATCCAGATACACAACTCTTCAATTGTTCTTAATTTGCCAATTTCCTGGATATATTCAAAATTTAATCCTAAAATCATTTCTAATTCAGCCTTAGCTTCTACAGCAGATCTAGAAAGGACCACTGCCAACTCTAGAATGCGAGCTCTAACTAGTTCAATCTGACCCCCATTCTTAAATAATATTTGACCAAGAATCTCATTTAATACCTCTTTAGCTCCCTCCTTGTCACCCAACCTGACCCTCCGTAATAATTCTCTTTCTGTTTCTAGGGGATAAAGTAAAGAGATGGAGAGAAAAGAATTTTCATTTTCCTCTTTTTGTTCCAGTAGTTCATTCTCTTTCCTTTTTATTCGCTGAATTTCTTCGGAAATTTTGGCTTGCTGTAAATACTTTTCCTGACGCAATTTAATATCAACTAACTCCATTTTCACTAAATAGTTAGCTATAATAAAAAGGACATCAGCCGCAGCTTTTACCTTTTCTTCTGAGATTATTTCTACTTTCTGAAGGGCTCTTTTTAGGGCTGACTCATCTAACCCTAAAAGATATATTAATTTTTTGAATATCTTTTAATAAAGAAGAGTCTGGTTCTCTCATTAATACCCCACCAGAAACAAAATTCCCTAAAAGTGTTCCATCACTCCAAAACGGTGCTGACCACTCAATAAGCCCAGCATAACATCTATATATATTTTGAATTAGTTTACAGAATTCACAAAAATATCGTTTAGTATAAAAAGTTGAAAGAAAATTATTCTTAATGGGTATAAAAATTACTTTAATTCCTACTGCTCGATAATAGGAATCTAAGAACCAATTTATGGTATCGACAATTTGAAAATTTTCTTTTTTTTGCAGCATACTTTTAAACCGTAATCTACAATATCAAAAATATTATTTAAAATTTTACCCCACACAAATTCTTATTTTTATATATTATATAATTATTTTATGTAGTTACAAAGTAAAATGTAAAAATGGATTAATTTTTAAATTTTATAATAGATACTATATAGTTTTACCTCATTAATAATCTATTTTTCTCTAATCCTTTTCGATTAATATTTTTTTCTATAACCAATTAGATATCAGTCTCTTCTTTAGAATAAATTATCCAATAATTTTATATTTTTGAATAAAGATTTATCTTTACTAAATTTTAAATATATTATCCACTTAGATATTTAAAAACAATTAGATATAAATAATCTAAACACTAAGATTATAAAAAATTTTTTAATAACATTGCTCATACTAATTCTTGGTTTCTTAGAAATTTATAATTGTATTTTTTAAACCCTTATTTGACTGTTAGTTAA
>DJVR01000015.1 GCA_002441285.1 Candidatus Atribacteria bacterium UBA6251
TGTCCCATTAATAGGGAGCATTACAAAACCATTCCCTACTTAAATAGAATTTAATGCTTGAAAAGAAAAAAATTATTAAAAACATCGGTAATAGGTAATAAATAAAAGGATAGAAATTAAATCTAAAATAATAATTATTAAAGAATAAGGTAGACATAAACTCATGCAAAATAAAAAAAGGTATATTTATCTCCTAGTATTTATAATTCTCTTGGTCGCTGTTTTAACTTTTAAAGATGCAACTAAGAATAAAGAAGAAGTAAATTTAACCTCGAAAGATATTCTCAGTGAGGAAATTAAAGTAACCTTTATAGAATTTGGATCAGTGGGCTGCATCCCCTGCGAGAAAATGCAACCAATTATGCAAGAAATTAAAGAGGAATATAAGGGACAAGTAAAAGTAGTCTTCCATGATGTGAAAACAGCAGAAGGCAGACCATATATTAAAGAATTTGGCATTAGAGCAATTCCTACTCAGGTTTTTCTTGATAAAAATGGAAATGAATATTATCGACATATTGGGTTTTTGGCAAAAGAAGATTTAATTGAAGTACTAAAAATGCAGGAGGTTAAGTAATGATAATAAGCCTGCTGGAATGGTTATCTAATCCTCTTCAATTAAATCCTGTTCTAACTTTAACTGCTTCTTTTATCTGGGGAATATTAAGCATTTTTTAAGCCCTTGCCATTTAGCTAGTATCCCTTTAATCATAGCTTTTATCGGGGAACAGGGGAAGATGTCGACTAAAAGAGCTTTCTGGTTAGCAACTTTTTTTCTCTAGGTATTTTAATCACTATTGCAATAGTCGGTATTATTACTGGGCTTTTGGGTAGAATACTAGGTGATACTGGTTCTTATGGAAACTATATAGCAGCAGCTATTTTTTTCATTGTTGGGCTTTATCTATTAGAAATAATCCAGCTACCTTTCCTGGGAAAAGCTAATTAACCCATCTTTCAGAGAAAAGGATTACTGGCTGCTTTTGGATTAGGTCTTATTTTGGGCATCGCCCTTGGCCCTTGCTCCTTTGCTTATATAGCACCGATATTGGGAATTGTATTACCCTATCAACAACACAATTTTTCTATGGAGTAACTCTTCTCCTAGCCTATGGAATTGGGCATTGTTCAGTTATTGTTCTAGCTGGAATATTTACAGAAGTTCTTCAAAGATATTTGAATTGGAATGAAAAATCTAAGGGAATAGCTTTAATTAAAAAAATATGTGGTATTCTGATAATTTTAAGCGGAATATATCTAATCTGGAAAATTTGAAAGGAGATTTATAGTATGATTAAAAACAAAAACCAAGGTTTAAATATTTTTGAAAAATACTTAACAATATGGGTCTTATTATGCATAATCGCTGGAATTGTTATAGGAAAAATTGCACCAGGAATAGCGGAATATCTCGATAATTTAGCAATTTATGTAGGTGAAGCTCCGGTTGTTTCTATTCCCATTGCTATTTGTCTTTTCTTTATGATGTACCCGATTATGGTAAAGATTGACTTTAGAGAAGTAATAAAAGCTGGTAAATCAACTAAACCTGTAATATTAACTTTATTTGCCAATTGGGCTATAAAGCCTTTTACTATGTATGCTATCGCTATCTTTTTTCTAGGTTTCCTTTTTAAAAACTTTATTGGAATAGATGTTACCGATATAGTAAAACTACCTCCTGGCGCTGATTGGGCAGTAGGAACTATCCATGGAGCAGGAACAGTAATTCTGCATCAAGGACAAAAAATGTTAGAAATTCCTCTCTGGAGAAGTTTTTTAGCCGGATGTATTCTGCTGGGCATAGCCCCCTGTACAGCTATGGTTCTAGTCTGGGGTTATTTAGCCAAGGGTAATGATGGGCATACCCTGGTGATGGTTGCTATTAATTCTTTAACTATGCTCTTTCTCTATGGACCACTAGGGGGTTTTCTATTAGGAGTAGGCAAATTACCGGTGCCCTGGCAAGCACTTTTACTTTCTATTAGTATATATGTAGCTTTACCTTTGGTAGCTGGTTATTTTTCTAGAAAATGGATTATTAATGTCAAAGGTGAACAATGGTTTAAAGAAAAGTTTTTGCATTTACTTACTCCAGTCTCCATAATTGCTCTTTTATTTACTTTGGTTTTACTTTTTTCCTTTAAGGGGGAAATTATCCTGACCAGACCTTTGACTATTTTATGGATTGCCATCCCACTCTTTATTCAAACCAATCTAATCTTTTTCCTGACTTATGGTCTAGCAAAGTTAATTAGATTAAAATATGAAGATGCTGCTCCATCCGCTTTAATCGGAGCAAGTAATCATTTTGAAGTTGCAATTGCTACGGCAGTTATGATTTTTGGGCTCTCTTCCGGGGCTGCTTTAGCTACGGTGGTGGGGGTTTTAATTGAAGTACCCGTTATGTTGATGTTGGTTTCTATTTGCAAAAAGACCAGCTATCTATTTCTAACCAAACAAGAAAAAAAATTGATTGTTGAACAAGCTTCTTAAATTTTAATTTTTTTACCACTTTAATCAAAAAGTTAGCACCGATTATTCTTCAAAGGATAACCGGTGTTAACTTTTTAAAATTTTCCTTTTACTTAAGAATATTACTTTAAAGCCTATTTATTTAACTTATTTTACCTGGTTTAATCCCATAAACTTTAATACTTATTATTATTATTAAATCAAATGCGTCAATCAAATCTTTGGTAGATATATTCATTTTTCCTCTCATCATTTCGAAAGTCGGATCATCTCTCCACAAATCCAAAGAATAAGAGGTCTCCTTAAGTATTTTCACCTTCTGGAATCCTGCATCTTCTATAATTTTTATATACTCATTTTTTTCTATAGCCCCAGCAAGACAAACAAGATAAGCTTCAATGGATTTTTTTATTACTTCAGGAAGTTCGCCTAATAAGACCATATCAGATATAATTATTTATTCTCCCTCCTGGTGTCAGCACTCGGAAGGCTTCTTTAAAGACTCGATCTTTATCCAGTGAGAGATTAATAACACAATTAGAAATAATCACATCTACAAAATTATCAGCAACCGGTAGATTCTCAATTTCGCCAAGTCTGAATTCAACATTTTTATATCCGCCTTCTACAGCATTTTTTCTTGCTAATTCCACCATTTCCGGAGTCATATCTACTCCAATAACCCTTCCCTTTTCTCCTACCTTTTGGGCTGCCAGAAAACAATCAAAACCAGCGCCGGAACCTAAATCAAGAACAATCTCTCCTTCTTTTAAAGAAGCAATAGCCACTGGATTCCCGCAACCAAGACCCAAATTGGCACCTTCTGGGGCTATCTTAATTTCTTCTTCTGTATATCCAATTCTCTTACTAATTTCCTGGATAGCATTCCCGCCTCCACAACAACATTTATGATCAGGACCACAACAAGTATTCTTACTTTTAGCTATCTTGGCATAGCCTTTTCTTACTGCTTTTTTTAATTCTTCTTTCTTGTTCACTGTTATACCCTTCTCCTAAATTTTCTTTTATTTAAATAATTTGAACTAATTTTGCGAAAGTACAATGAGAAAAATTTTTGAAAATAATTTAATTAATTTTGATGGTCGGGGCGAGAGGATTTGAACCTCCGACCTCTTGGTCCCGAACCAAGCGCGCTAACCAAGCTGCGCTACGCCCCGAAAAAAGATTTATCTGTATTATACCATAACCACTCTACAGAGGCTATAAATTTGGAGTCTTTTTCTCTTATACTTTAAAAACAATTTCTTTTTTATTTGAGTAAAGTTTTCAATTTACTGGCTAAAAAAGAAGCAGCAATTAACTTCATAATATCTCCCAGAACAAAAGGTAGCAATCCTACCATTAATGCCTTTTTTATCCCAATAGCGGTAACTAAAGATAGCTGTAGAATTCCGATAAGATAAATAAACAATGTTCCTTCTAAGCCAACCAGAAAATAGAAGGTCATATTCTTCTCGCTTTTTCTAGATTCAACCAATTTGCCCATAAGATAAGCAGAGATGATAAATCCCCACAAAAATCCTCCTGTAGGTCCCAATAATACTCCCATTCCTCCGCGCAAGCCAGCAAAAACTGGTAAACCTATTGCTCCCAAGAGAACATAAATAACCTGACTGGTCGTAGCAATAGAGCTACCCAGAGTCATTCCTGCTAGCAAGGTAAAAAAAGTTTGTAAGCTTAGAGGTACTGGAGAAAAGGGAATAGTAATAAAAGCTCCCACTGCAGTTAAAGCTGCAAAGAGTGAACTCAAGGTAATCTTACGAAGAGATAGTTTATTCAAGTTTGATTCCTTTATGTTTATTTTTTGATATATTCGTTAACCACTATATTATAATAAGTTAACCATTTTGTCAAAGGATAAAAGAATAAATTTGAATAGTAGGACAAGAAAAAGAAAGTAAAAAATACACACCCATTAGTTTTATTTCCAAGTAAGGTAATCAAGCCTGTTGAAGCTTTGTATTTATATTAAAGTACCAGAAATTATCTCCGTTAATTCTCCATTTTCTTTTCTTAAAATCAAAGCACCATCCGAATTGACATCTATTGCCTTTCCTTGCATAATCTTCCCTCCAATATCCAGCTTAACATCCTTTCCTAAAGTAGAAGTATAAGTCTTCCATTCTTCCAGAATAGGTAGAAATTCTTCTCTCTTTAATCTTTCATAATACTTTTCAAATTCCTGCAATATACACTGCCCCAATCTTACCCGAGAAACATTTTTGCCCAATATCTCTTTTAATGAGTTACTTTTACTCTTAAGCTCTGGTGGGAAATCTTGTAAATCTATATTCACATTAAGGCCTAATCCTACAATCACCCAGTTGATTCGATCCAGTTCAGCATTCATTTCGGTTAGAATGCCTCCTATCTTTTTTTCTTTATTTATCAGGTCATTAGGCCATTTTATCTCCAGTGTAATTGATGTGTATTCTTTAACTGCTTTTACCACTGTCACCGCGGTCATCAGGGTAATCCTAGGAATGTAAGCAGGTGAAAGGGGAGGATATAGAATGATTGTGAGCCAGATACCTCCCCGAGGAGAAAACCACTGTCTACCCAATCTACCCTTACCTGCCTTCTGTTTTTCAGCAATAATAACTGTGCCTTCTTTGATTACTTCTTTTTTAGATATTATTTTTTCTTTGGCAATTAAATTAGTAGATTCTGTTTCTGAAAAATAAAAAATCTCCTTCCCTATATAATGAGTAGATAACCCTCTTTGTAATTCCTGAGGAAGTAAGATATCCGACCGAGAAGTCAAGCAATAACCTAGATTCTGATCAGAAATGATTACATATCCCAATTTTTTTAATCTTTGTACCTGTTTCCAGACTGCTACCCGAGAGATATTTAATTCTTGAGCAATCATTTCTCCAGAAATATATTCATTTTCTCTTAAATATTCTAAGATTTCAAAATACATATCGTTGGTCCTTTACTCAGCCCTTAACTAATCAAATATTGATCAGTTAAGGGCTGAGTATTCTCTCTATTTTATCCGGGAAGCAAGCAATTCAATTGCTCTGGGTACATTTTTTATTTCTTGAAAATCAACCACTAACGAACCCTTACTTTCCAGTAATTTCATCAAATTTTTTAAAGTTTTTTGGTTACCCATTAAACGGGGAACTACCAATACTATGCTCTTTTTCCTCTCTAAACCAGTACATTTGTGAATATAGTGTACCAGTTCAGATGGTAACTGACCTTTAAAGATACTAATAACCGGGCAACCAATAAAGATAAAATTATAAGGTAGTAAATTGCTTTCTCCTATTTCTTTTACTACCTTAATTACTCTTAGTTCATGACCACTAGATAATAAGACTGAAGAAAGACCAGCAATTAATTCTTCCAGTATCTTTTTATTCCCGAAATAAATAAAAGCTATTCTCAAAATATCTCCTTCCTTCGGAAAAAAGTGCGAAAAGGGAGCAAAAAATCTTTCAGTTTAATTTTATTTTTCATCAATTACCAAAACCCCCGCCCGAGCAAAGTTTTCTTTATCCATTTCCCGAATGATAATTCTAACTGCCTCTGGAGGGCAGTTCAAGGTTTCAGTAATGGCTTCGGTAACCTTCTTAACCATTGCTCTTTTTTGTTCCAATGTCCTTCCTTTAATAATCTCTATTTGCAGAATCGGCATAATTAAACCTCCTTTTCTTTTAAGATAAATTAACTTGAAATTTTTTAAAAATTTTAAAACAAGCACTTATTTTCGTTCTGTACCAATTTTAAGATAGTGGGCAATATTCGCCTTTGGATTCAAGTGAAATTTAAGTTTATTGGTAGTAGTAGTAAAAAGCGTAGTTACTCCCGGCCCATGTCCAGCAAGAACACAATCACTATGTATGATAATACCAATACTTAGTGCTCCTTCTTTATAACTCCGACCATAACTATTATCTGCATCACTGATAGCTACAATATCCCCAAAACGGAGCTGGTCAAGTTTATACTTTTTTACCATATTCCTATCAGCAGTAGTGATATCATAATCTCCACTGGCCACACTAGCTGAGCCTAATCCAGAACCCATTAACTTTGCTGGAATTTCTGCGGTCACCGCTACACTAATGGTACCATCTTCAAGTTCTTTAATTTCCATCCTTTCTAATAAGTCAGGATCTAAATTAAAAACTTTTATTTCGGGATAATCCAATAACTTTAAACCCTGACCAACTGCTTTAACCAAAATTTTATCTTCAATAGCCAATTTTTCTAAAGTCTCCTGGTCAAAATCAATCAATACATGTTCAATTCCACCATGGTGCCCAGTTACCACCCCGATAGCTCCTTTGGCATCACCACTAACCACGCGAGCCTGGTTTCCTATACAAGCTAAGGTATTATAGGCATTATTTGCACTATCTTCTCTCTTTTCTTCACTCACTACAGTGGAAACCCCAGGTTCTACATGATCTGCTTGCCAACCAAAAGCTCGGTCTCCTACTTTTATATTATAAGTAATACCGCCAACACCTGGCACCACTACTGCCTTCCCCTCAGAAGTAACCGTGTAAGGGGTTCTTCTTACTGGATAACTAACTCTCCCCTGTACTGAGAGCATTACCAATTGTTCTTTATTGGTTTTGAGCATTAAACCTTTCCTCCTTTAATTTGATTATTTTTTCTTGCTTTATATTATCTTTAGATAAAGCTTTTTCTCTGTACTCACTTTTAATTCGAGACAAACCGGATATTCCTATCATAATGATAAAAAACCCCAATATCTGGTAAATGTTGGGAACTTCTTTTAAAATTAAACGAGCAAGAAGGATAGAAAAGGTAGGGTAAACTGAGACTAGAGCAGTTGCCTTGGATAGATTTAATCTTTTTATAGCTGCATACCAGATAGTATAATGTAGGGCAAAACCAATAATCCCTTGAAACAATAATACTATCCCTACCTTTCTTATGTCCAGATTTTCATAAATTTTAATCCCCCTGGTTATCAGAGTAAGGATTAATAAAAAACTTCCACCATATAGAGTTCGAGCAGTAGCAATTAATTGAGGAGTAATCTCTTTATAAATATTCATTAATCTTTTACTAATAAAGTGAGCTATTTGCCAACATAAAGGAGTTATTAAAATCAATAGATCTCCCCAGTTAATTTTGAATTCTTCCCGATAGATTACTACTAAAGTCCCCAGGATAATAATAAAGGTAAATATTATCTGACCAAAGGTAATCTTTTCCTTTAACAAAAGATAACCAATAAGAAGGGCATAAAGGGGTTCAATCTGCAAAAGAAGGGAAGAATTTATTCCAGTAGTAAGAGTAACTCCAAAGAAAAAACAGATATTGGAAAGAGTAATACCAAAAAATCCGATCAATAAAAAATAATGAAGGTGTTTCAAGTTTAATAAGATTCCAAAATTACGCTTTAAGAGAGCTAATACTCCAAGAAAACCACCTGCAATTAGGCTGCTTAGAGTAGCAAATAATAGAGGATCGATAATGCCAGTACCATACTTGATGATTACTGGCAAAGCCCCGGCAATAAAAATGGTAATAATGACAAAAATAATTCCTTCTCTTTCTTGTTTTTCCAAAACCATTAATCTCCTTTGACTTATTAATTATTCTTAAAAAAGAATTAGATTCCCCTAGAATAAATCTTCCCCAATTCTTTTCCTTCCTTATTTATCTTGAGGAGGCCCAGAGTAAGAGATATAGTTAAAGATAAATTTTCTTCTGGCAATGGAGTAAAGAGGGTGAGGATTTTATCTTTAAAATTTAACTCTTCAATGATGCCCAAACTTACTATCAAGCCATTTTTATCTCCTAGAGAAACCAGAAGATTTTTATACTTTTCTTCCTCAGTAAAAATTAGTTTTTTCGCTTTGAGCTGTTTTTTAATCTCCCACCAACCATTAATCTCTTCTGGTGTTTTTTTCTTTACTACTATAAAAATTCCTTCCCAATTTTTTTCCGCATAAACTATTTCTGTATTTAAGTATTTTTCTATAAATCCCGCCTCTTCTTTTTTTAAAGGTATTCCTGAACCATAATAACTACCCCTGATTATCAGACCATCTAAAGAAAGGGTTAAATAATGTGAACTCTTAAAATATTCTCTAAATTTCCTTTCTCTTATCTCTCGGCGCTGAAAATAACTCTTCTTCCTTACTTCAGAGCAGGGAGACAAGCGATAAATGTTTATACCTTCATAGTGACTAAATCCAAATAGAATGGGTTCTAATTCTTTTTCACTTTGTAAAGCAACAATATGTCGAGGATAAATCACCTCGATCATATTTTCATTAAAGGTTTTACCAACCATTCCTTTAATCAATCCAGGAGTATCTATGATGATTATCTCCGCGTTTTTCTTTTTACCCTCTTTAATCAATTTCCTAGCCCCAATAATGGTAGGTAGTATACGATAGATTGGAGAAGTAGAACCTATAAAATATAAACTATCTGGTTTTAATTTGTTAAAATCCTCGAACACTTGATTAACAACCACCATCCCAACTGTTGCCGGTGGTCCAATAACAGATTGTCCCATATCTATATCGACAATCCCCACTTTTCTCCCTCTTTTAATTAAATAATTTACCAGCATTAAGGTAAGAACACTTTTCCCGGTATCCACTGCTCCCAAAATTAAAACCGTACCCTTATCCTTTAAAATTTTGTGAGCTATTTCTATCCATTCACCTGGCATAAGATAATTTGGGTTTATTTTTTCTATGCTCATTTTTAAAATTTTCCTCAAAAATTCTCTCAAAAATTGATTTTTTCTAAATAAATCTATCTTATAATATATAGAATTAAAGTGGGCATAATTAAGAGAATAATAATTAGACGTATTGACTGAAGGATGCTTACCTTCACTGCATCAGCATCTAATTCCAGGGCGACAATGGTCATCAGGCTTGCCCCACCTACCGCAGTCGATAATAATGCAGTAGTAAGATCCCACCCCATAAATCGATGTAGAAAAAAACCAATCAATAGCCCATTTATTACTACCAATAAAGAAAATAGCATTACTGGAAATAATAAATTTTGTAAAGTAAGTACCACTTCCCTGTTAAAGCTAGTTCCTAGATAGCTTCCCAAACCAATTTAAGCTACTAAAAACAACCATTCCGGAGGCTCTTTTAAAGCTACTCCTATAGTTTTTAAGGAACCAATTACCAGCATTGCCCCTAACATTCCACCAACTGGCATAACCCAATACTTGGCAAGAAAGCCACCGATTCCCCCAAGTATTAAAGTAATCAATACTTCTAACCATTTTACCTTTTCTCCCTTATCTTCAGTAGGTTCAAGGATTATTGTTTTGGAATGATTATGTTTGACCACAAGGTTGCTTGAATTATTATTATACTTAAAAACAATAAAGGGGACACTAAGATTAATAGAAATTACTCTGACAAATTGGAAAAGTACTACTACCGGAACATTTAAATTATACATCAAAGCAATTAATCCCATTTCCGCCAATCCTGCCGGTACGGAAACATAAAGAGCTGCCCCTACCTCTAAAAGAGTAAATTTTGCCAAGACAAAGCCCATAACCAGACTAAAAATTATTATCCAGAGCGAAGATAATAATCCGGGGGCTAAAACTTCCTTTATAGTAGATAATTTATCTTTTCCAAATCTACAACCAATCATAATTCCAATAATCACCTGAAATAAGGTATTAATAAAAGAGGGAAGTCCCGTCCAATCAATCCCCTGGCTGGTAACCAAAGCCAATAACAATAAAGGACCGGTAACATTGCCTCCGGGAAGATGTAAAAGTTTAGCGATTCGGAAACCTAAATATCCTAGAAAAAATATAATCATAAAATTTAATAACATCAAACTGTTCTCCACTTTCTCGGGTAAATTTTTAAGCTTTACGTTCTTTAAAAATGAATCTTTCTTCCTGCTTTATTAAACAATTTAAAAAGATTTTTTAATCACTACTTTTTATTCTAATATTAATTAATTTTTTTAGAAATACCTATTCATTTTATTATACTATAAACTTACCATTCCTCCATAAATTCTTATATTATACTTCTATAAATAATGTAATTAGCTTAAAATTATGCTATAATTATAAAAACAATCATTGTTTCTTTATATCTTATCCCCCAATGGGGAAAGGATAAAGAAGATGAAAACTAAATTATTATTCTTCTTTTTTTTAGTAATATTAATATTCACTTGTCTTTCAACAAAAAATATAGTTAACTCTCCATCTAAAATCTATCTCTTACAGCTAAATGGAATGATTAACCCCATTACCGCCCAATATGTATTGCAGGGGATTGAAGAAGCAGAAAGGGCTAATGCTGAATGTCTTATCCTTCAACTGGATACACCAGGTGGCTTAGACACCTCAATGAGAGATATAGTAAAAAAGATGTTAAACTCTACTATTCCTATTATTGTATATGTTTATCCTTCCGGGGGTAGGGCAGCTTCTGCCGGAGTCTTTATCACCTTAGCCAGTAATATTGCAGCAATGGCCCCCGGTACCAATATAGGAGCGGCTCATCCGGTAGCCCTGGGAGAAGGGACTGTTGATGAAACTATGAAAGAAAAAATGGAAAATGACGCAGCCGCTTATATTAAAGCCATAGCTGAAAAGAGGGGAAGAAATATCCATTGGGCTGAAAAAGCAGTGAGAGAAAGTGCATCTATTACTGAACAGGAAGCTATAGAAATAGGGGTAATAGAATTTATTGCTCAGGATCTTGACGAATTACTAGAAATCATTAATGGGGTAAGGGTAAAAATTGAAGGGGTAGAAAGAGTGCTTGAAACTAGAGAAAAAGAAATCATTTTATTAAAAATGACCTTCAAAGATTTATTTCTTCATTCCCTGACCAATCCTAATATTGCTTATATCTTATTATTTATAGGAATTTATGGGATATTAGGAGAGTTCAGTCATCCAGGCTCATTCTTCCCGGGAATAGTAGGAGGTATTTCTCTTATCCTTGCTTTTGTTGCCTTTCAAAGTATCCCCATAAATTATGGTGGCTTACTATTAATAATCTTTGGAGTAGTGCTTTTTATTATAGAAATCTTTACCCCCACTTTCGGATTACTCACTGCTGGAGGAATTACCTCGCTTATTCTGGGTTCCTTTATGTTATCTAAGGCTTCCGCTCCCTTTTTGAGAATATCTTTCTCTTTAATTATTTCTATGTCTTTAGTAACTGCTGCTTTCTTTGTTTTTGCCTTAAGTAAAGGTATCCAAATTCAATGGAAAAAACCGATTACTGGAAGAGAAGCCCTGATAGGAACCACTGGCATTGCTAAAACCGATTTAAACCCGGAAGGTACTATTCTAATTCAAGGAGAAAGATGGCAAGCTAATGCTCGTGATGAAATAATTAGAGAAGGAGAAGAGGTAATTGTATTAGCTGTCGAGGATCTTACTTTAATAGTAAAAAAATACCAAAGAAAGGAGTAACTAAAATGAATATAATTTATAACCTACAAATCTATTTAGGGATTTTAATTATTATTTTAATTATCCTCTCTCAAGCTATAAAAATACTCCGCGAATATGAAAGAGGAGTTATTTTTCGACTGGGTAGATTAGTCGGCTCGAAAGGCCCCGGTCTAATCTTTCTTATCCCTATTGTAGATCGGATGGTTAGAATAAGTTTGCGTATTATTACTATGGATGTCCCGGCACAAGAAGTAATTACCAAAGATACCGTTCCCATCAAAGTTAATGCAGTAATCTATTTTAGAGTAATCAATCCGGAAAATTCTGTGGTTCAAGTGCAAGACTTTGTTAATGCTACTTCCCAGATCGCCCAAACTACCTTACGTAGTGTCTTGGGGCAGATGGAATTAGATGAATTATTATCCCAACGAGAAAAGATAAATCAAACCTTACAAAAGATCGTTGATGAACATACCGGTCCCTGGGGAGTAAAAGTCACTGCGGTAGAAACCAAAGATATAGAATTGCCCGATGGAATGAAAAGGGCGATGGCCAAGCAGGCGGAAGCTGAAAGAGAAAGAAGGGCTAAGATAATACATGCAGAAGGTGAATTTGAAGCCTCTGAAAAATTAGTTCAAGCAGCTGAAAGAATCGCTAAACAACCTGTAGCGCTTCAACTACGCTATTTTCAAACCTTAACTGAAATATCTACAGAAAAAAGTTCTACAACCCTATTCCCTTTACCTATTGATCTTATCAAACCTTTCTTAGAAAATTATCTATCCAAAAAAGAAAGTAAAAAGAAATAAAAACAGGTCATTCCTGAATTTCTCCCAGGAATGACCTCAGCTATATTCCAATATGCTCACTTTTTATTCTCCCTATCTACCTAGGCAGTTACTTTGTAAACTTTATCACCATGGCGAACTCGGTCTTTTACCTTTATACCTATTGCATCGCCTGTCTTAGCTGATTCTACTGCTTTATGTTCAATCTGTAAAGAAGTCACTGGTTGTTCAAAATCAGTAGTGTGACCTATAATATGGATGGTATCCCCTAAACTCAGTTCACCGTTCTCTATCTCCAGTGCTGCAACTCCAATCTTGGCGAAATAATCTGTCACTCGACCAATATATATTTCAGCCATTTCGCAACCCTCCTTTTTTATTTTTTAATAAGCTCGGGCAAAATAGACTAAAGTAGAAGACTCTTTTCCACAATAGATACATTTTCCCGACGTTTTTTCTTGTTTAAAAGGAATACATCTGATAGTTGCTTTAGTCTCCTCTTTCACCTTTTCTTCACAATCTCTGTTACCGCACCAGTAAGTCCTGATCAAGCCTCTCTTTTCTTCAATAATTTCCTTAAATTCTTCAAAATTTGCGACCTCTCGAATATTTTCTTCTAAAAATTGTTTAGCCTTCTGAAAAAGGTTCTCCTGAATATCTTTTAAAGATTTATTAATAATCTCTATTAAATTTTCTTCTTTTACTGTCATTTTCTGGCTATTATCTCTTCTTACTACTATCACCTGACCTTTCTCGATATCTTTAGGTCCAACTTCTATCCTTAAAGGTACTCCTTTTAATTCCCAGTGATTAAATTTCCACCCTGGGGTATATTCATCACGCTTATCAATTTCCACTCTAAAGTTACTTTGCAGTCTACTCTTTAATTGTGCCACTTTTTCTAATACTTTTTGTTTGCTCTGATCAAATATAATAGGTATAATAATCACCTGAATAGGCGCAACTTTGGGTGGTAATTTCAATCCTCGCTCATCACCATGCACCATCACTATTGCTCCAATCAATCGAGTAGTAGTTCCCCAGGAAGTCTGCCAAACGTATTTTTCTTTTTGGTCTTCATCCAAAAATTTAATATTAAAAGCTCGGGCAAAATTTTGACCTAGATTATGAGATGTCCCAGCTTGTAAAACTTTACCATCCGTCATCAAAGCTTCCAAAGTATAGGTGTGTAGAGCCCCGGCAAATTTTTCCTTTTCTGTTTTTCTTCCTACTATTACCGGAATTGCTAAATCACTTTCAATATAATCCCGATAAACTTGATTTAATATCTTTAAAGTCTCTTCTTCTGCTTCTTCTTTACTTTTATGAACCGTATGACCTTCTTGCCAGAGAAATTCAGTAGTTCTTAAAAATAGACGGGTTACTTTTTCCCAGCGCACAATATTTACCCATTGATTAATCAGGATAGGAAGGTCTCGCCAGGACTTTACCCATTTAGAATACAGGCTACAGATTATAGCCTCCGAGGTTGGGCGAACTGCCATCCTTTCTTCTAATTTCTCTTTCCCTCCATAGGTTACCCAAGCCACCTCTGGGGCAAAACCTTCTACATGTTCAGCCTCTTTATTTAACAAACTCTCCGGAATAAATAGGGGGAAATAGGCATTCTTATGTCCAGTCTCTTTAATCCTTCTATCTAATCCTGCCTGCATATTCTCCCATAAACCATAACCATAAGGTCTGATTACCATACAACCCTTAATGGTAGTATAATCAGCCAGCTCAGCTTTTCTAACTATATCCACATACCACTGGGAAAAATCTTCTTCTTTGGAAGAAATCTCCTTAACAAAATCGTTATCTTTTTGCACTGATGTTCCTCCTTATGCGTTCCTCTTTTGATGATTATATAGTTATTTAATGTCTAATTTATTTAATTTAATAAAAATTTTACCACATTTCAAGGTGCTTGTCTAAAATTTTATTTAGCTCTCTAGGATAAAGTGGGTAAATAAAAGATTGATTATCATTACAAACTAAAAGAACATTTAGTTTTTAATCGGTGAAGAAATACTAAAAACTCGAATAATTGTTTTATAAGCCTGAATATTTCTAAAATTGAGTATTTAAATTTTAAGACAAAAGGGAACAGAAGTCTTATCTGCCCCCTTTTGTCTTAAATAAATATATTATAAAATGATAGGTTAATATTCTAGTTTTCTATTAAACCTCTTTTAGCTCTCCTTCTGTTTTAGCTACCACCACTGCGCAGGCAGCATCTCCAGTAACATTACAAGAGGTCCGAGCCATATCCAATATTCGGTCAATTCCAGCAATTAGTGCTACTCCCTCTAGAGGTAAACCTACTGCCGTAAGTACCATAGTTAACATAACTAACCCTGCTCCTGGCACTCCAGCAGTTCCTACAGAAGCCAGCAAAGCAGTTAATAATACAGTAAGCTGTCCACCAAATCCTAAAGGAATATTATAGGCTTGAGCTACAAATAAAGCACAGATGCCCTGATATAAAGCTGTACCATCCATATTTACTGTTGCTCCCAAAGGTAATACAAAACTACTAATGGTGTTAGAAACTCCCAAATTGTCCTGGGTTACCCGCATAGAAACAGGGAGAGTAGCTGAACTACTGCAGGTAGTAAAAGCAAGTAAGGCAGCTTCACTAAACCCCTTGAAAAATTTCCCTGGCTTCATCTTGGCAACAATAGAAACCATTCCAGAATATACTACCACTTCATGAATGATAATCCCCAGGTAAACCGCAAAAATTAATTTTGCAAAAGGCACTAAAACTGATAAGCCATGAGCTCCCACCGTAGTGGCAATAAGGGCAAATACTCCATAAGGGGCGAATTCCATTACTATACCAGTAAGTTTATACATTGTTTCGGCAAATCCTTCAAAAAACTTCAGAACTGCTGTACCTTTCTCTCCTGCCCTAGTCATAGCATAGCCAAAAAAGAGTGCAAAAACTATTACCTGCAGGACTGTCCCCTGAGCCATTGCTCCAATTGGGTTGGTAGGAATAAGATTAACTAAAGTATCTATTAGGGAAGGTGCTTTTGTTGCCTCTTGAGCTACCCCTTCTAAGACTAAATTCATTCCTGCTCCTGGTCGTAATATATTACCCATTAATAATCCAATAATTATCGCAAAAGCGGTGGTGATTAAATAATAAGCGATGGTTTTACCAGCTACCCGACCTAGCTTTTTTGGTTCAGCAATACTGGAAACCCCAACTACTAAAGTGGAAAAGATAAGTGGAATAATTAACATTTTCAATAGAGAAAGAAAAATAGTACCTACTGGTTTAATCCAAGCTATACCAGGTCCCCAAATGGCTCCCAAAATTATCCCCAAAACAAATCCTATTAAAATTTTTTGGAAAAGTTTCATTTTTTAATTTTCCTCCATTTTAAAATAAATTGTTAAGGAAAAATTAGATAATTTTTATTTATTTAGCCAATTTTATTCTCTTCTTTTATTTCACCTCGCCTTCTCTATAGCTACTCTAGCTAAAACTTGTGTTGGGTCTATTAAAGGAATTGAAATTTCTTTTTCTTTAAGAATTAAAGGAATCTCGGTACAACCCGCAATTATCGCTTCGGCACCTCTTTCAATTAAATTCTTTACGATAGAGAGGAGGTTCTCCTTTATCTTTTTAGATAAATCACCTCCTTTAATTGCATAGATTATTCTCATAATCTCATCTTTCTCTTTTTCTTCAGGAGAGATAATCTCTATATTAAATTTTCCAAAATATTGGGGATAAATTTTCGTTTTATAAGTACCCAAAGTAGCTAAAAGACCTGCTTTTTTTATCCGGGGAATCTTTTTCTTGCTCTCTTTAGCTGTTTCTTCTATCATATTTAATATGGGAACCTTGATGCCTTTTTGAATCAAAGGGAGAAAATAATGAGCAGTATTACAGGGGATAAGAATGAAATCTACTCCAGCTTTCTCTAAATTCTGAGCAGTTTTCCGTAAAGCTGGCAAGGGATCCTCTCCTTCCCCCAGGATAGCGGCTGTCCGATCTGGTATTTTGGGATTATTATCAATAATTATTCTTAAATGATCCTGATCTTTTTTGGCTGGAGTAAGTTTAATTATTTTATTCAATAAATCAATAGTGGCTTCGGGACCCATTCCACCAAGAATCCCAATAATCTTCTCTGGCATCTTAGATTCTCTCTCTCATTATACCAAATTTTCTTTTAAGTTTTTTAATACCAACGTATATATTATCCCAAAAATTTTCTAATAAATCAATCTTGATTTTCTCCCACAATTTATTTATCTCTTTAATAGAATATTTTGTATATTTTTTATTATCTATATGCCTCTTATTATCCCCCTCTATTCTATCACTTCACACCAATCTCTTTAATCTCTTTAACCCCAATTTATAGATACTCTAAATCTAAACAGGATTTATTGCAAAAGAATATTTCGATGGGCGGAGAATTTTATTGTCTTAATTATAATTTATAACTTATTACTTCTAACTTAAATTACTTTTCTTTTACCCAAAAATGGTATCAATTCCTATTAATTTATTTTTTATTAAAAAATATTTATAATACATAATATTTTTAGATAATATAAAATATAAATAATGAAGAACTCTAAATAATATAATTATAATAAAATTATTCTACTAATATGCTTATCTTTATACATATTTAAAAATAACAAGCAAAATATTTTTAGCAATTTATTTTTCCACTTACGAAAAATTGATGATATTTTTGACTTTTTATTTAGTATACGATATATTAGTATTAAATATATTTAAAGGAAAATAATGGAAAACAAAGACTTAAGTGAAGAAGTTTTGGTTAGTTTAAGACAAATTGTTAGAGCAATGTCTATCCATTCCAAATCTTTAGTCAAACACTATGGATTGACTTCGCCTCAATTACTTATTTTACAGGAACTTTACCATACTAATCAAATTTCGATCGGAGAAATAGCCAGAAGAATTAGTTTAAGTCACGCAACAGTAACTGATATTCTTGATCGATTGGAAACCAAAAATCTAATTTTAAGAGTAAGAAGTAATCTTGATCGACGACAAGTTTTTATAAAAATTACCCCAAAGGCAAAAGATATTATTAGTAAAAATCCTTCTTTATTACAAGAAGAATTCTTAACAGAATTCAATAAATTACAAAAGTGGGAACAGTATTTAATTTTATCTTCGGTAAAAAGAATTGCATCTATGATGAACACAAAAAAATACTTGAAAATTAAATAAAAATTATCAAATCCATTTAAATTATCAATTTGATTATTTACTTCTAATAGATTACTTTTTGGAAAACAAAATAATCTCATTAATAATTAAGGAGGTTTATTATTTCTCTTTAACTTTTTTTAGAATATTATCATTATAAGATTGTACAAGAAATTTTAAATCATATTAAAATAATCGCTATAAGCATACCAATTTCAGTAATTATTAGCATATCAGCAGGATTCTATATTTCATCTCGCCCTAAATTAGCTAAGTATGTATTAATATTACTAGTATTATGATGACTATACCCAGCTTAGCCCTTTTTGGAGTTATGGTCTTTATTTTTGCCCCATTTAAACTGGGTCTGGGAATAGTACCAGCAGTTGGGGCAATTACAATTTATTCTTTATTGCCTATTACCCGCGCAATACCTATCTGGCTTTAAACCAAGTAAAACCAAGTGTGATAGAAGCAGCTCGAGGCATTGGAATGTCTAAACAGCAAATTCTATGGAAAATACAAATTCCTTTATCTGTACCTGTAATTATGTCTGGAATAAGAACTGCTATAGTGATGGGAGTAAGTGTAGCAACTTATGCCTCTCTCATTGCTGCAGGTGGATTAGGCTATTTTATTTTTGCAGGAATTGGAAGAGCTAATTTGACTATGGTACTGGTGGGTGCAATTCTGGTTTCTATGTTAGGTATTGGAATAAATTTTCTTCTATTAAAAGTAGAAGATTGGTTAACCCCCAAAGGGTTAAAGGTGAAAAGATAAATAATAAGGGAGTAAAATCAATGATAGAATTGGCAGAAGTAACTAAAACATTTGGAAACAAAGTTGCAGTAAACAATATAAATCTTAATATTAAAAAAGGTTCGATAACTATTCTCATTGGACCTTCAGGATGCGGAAAAACCACTATATTAAGAATGATAAATAGGCTAACTCCTTACGATAAAGGTGATATTCTCATCAATGGTACTTCAATTAATAACATAGACCCAGTTGAATTAAGAAGAAATATCGGATATGTAATTCAGGAAATAGGGCTCTTTCCTCATCTTACCGTCTTTGAGAATATTGCGATTGTCCCTCGCCTGCTTAAATGGGAACAGAAAAAAATTGAAAAAAGAGTTAAAGAACTGCTTGATCTGGTTACTCTAGACCATAGTTTTGCACAAAAATATCCCCTTCAACTATCTGGTGGAGAAAAACAGAGAGTTGGTATAGCAAGGGCTTTAGCAGCTGAGCCAGAAATATTACTTATGGATGAACCTTTTGGTGCAATTGACCCCATAAACAGGCTTAAACTACAAGACTCCTTTTTAGAAATCCAGGAAGAAATTGAAAAAACTGTAGTTTTTGTAACTCATGATATTAATGAAGCTATAAAACTAGGGAATAAAATAGCTATTGTAAATAATGGTAACCTGGTACAATACGATGAAGTCGTTAAAATACTTAATAAACCAGTAAATGAGTTTGTGGAAAACCTTTTAGGAAAAGATAGAAACTTAAAAGCCCTTTCTCTCAAAAAAACCAAAGACCTAATTACCAAAGATGGTTTCATAACTGTCTCAAATATTGAATCTCACGAAAAAGTGAAAGAAAAAATGATAAAAAAGGATGTTTTTATTGCTTTTGCTTTAAACGAAAATGATCATCTTAAAGGTCGTTTTTTATTAGAAAAAGAGCAAGGTATTGAAAAACTTAGACTTATTTATAACTCAGCACCCTGGATTATTGAAAGACAGAATAATCTAAATGAAGCACTCTCAAAAATGTTGGAAGCAGGGGAAAAAGAACTCCCGGTAGTAGATCGAAGAAAAAAGTTTGTTGGAGTGATTAAATTAAGCAATATTTTTGAAGAATTTAAAAAAAATAAAACTTTTTAAAATGAAGGCACCATACTATGAATATAATTTCTTACTACTTCAATAATTTTGGTAAAATAATGTTTGCTCTGGAAACACATATTTTTATCTTCTTAGTATCTCTAACCTTTTCAATAATTATTGGAATAACAATAAGTATTTTTATTACCCAAGAAGGCAAGAAAAAAATTGGTAGAATAATCCTTTCGGTTATGGGAGCTGCTCAATCAGTACCATCTTTAGTCATAATTGCTCTAACCTTTATTTTTATAGGCATAGGTATAAAACCGGCAATTTTTGCCCTGATTGTTTACAGTTTGGTCCCTATCATTTTCAACACTACCTCTGGTATTTTTAGTGTTAATCAAGACGTCATTGAGGCTGGTAAAGGAATGGGTTTGACTCAAAACCAACTACTTTGGAAAGTAAAAATACCTATAGCTTTACCAGTGATAATGGGGGGAATAAGGAGCTCGGCTACAATTATTATTGGTTCTGCTACTGTAGCTGCGGTAATCGGAGGTGGAGGATTAGGAGATTTCATCTTTATTGGCCTTAAATTGCAGAAACCAGAGATACTTATTTCTGGGGCTCTGACTGTTTCTTTACTAGCCATAATAGTAGATTATATTATATCTATTATTGAAAAAAAGATAGTCTCTAAAGGATTAAAAATAAAAAAGAGTAGGAGGATTTATCATGAAAAACTACATAAGTATAATTACGATTTTTGTATTAATTTCTAGTTTAGTTTTAGGCACAATAATTACATGCGGAGCAGAAACTAAAAAAATTGTAGTCGGAGCAAAAGATTTTACTGAACAGTACGTATTAGGAAATTTAATTTCCTTATTATTGCAAGAAAATGGTTTTAAAGTAGAAGAAAAATTTGGTACAGCAGCAGCAATAACCAGGGCAGCCTTAATCAGTGGTCAAATTGATGTTATGCCTGATTATACTGGAACTGCTAGCGCCGTATATTTTAAATATCCTGAAAAAATAAATGATCCAGTAGAGCTATACGAAAGAGTAAAAAAAGACGATCTAGAACAAAACAATATGATATGGATTGGAAGAACTTCTTTTAATAACACTTATGCTTTGGCTATAAAAAAAGATATGATAGAAGAAATGGGAACATCTATCTCTAGTTTAACTGATTATGTCAATAAAAATCCAGAAAAAGTTCTTTTTGCAGTAAATCATACTTTTTATGAAAGAGAATATGATGGAATTTTTGCGATGGCAAAATTTTATGGTATGAATATCATAAGAAAGAATGTAAAACCTATGGATACAGGTTTAACTTATGAAGCCATCGATAGAAACCAAGTCGATGTAGCTATGGTATTTGGGACTGATGCCAAGCTTAAAAAGTTTAATTTACATGTTTTGGAAGATGATAAAAATTTTTTCCCCATCTATAATGTCTCCATAGTAATCCGTAAAGAAATCTTAGATAAATATCCAGAAATTGAAAAAATACTACTACCTATTACTGAATTAATAGATACAGAAACTATGATTAATTTAAATTATGAAGTTGATGGTGATGGTAAGCCAGCTGAAATAGTTGCTAAAGAATTTCTTAGAGAAAAAGGATTGATAAAATAGAAATTTACCAATTAAATGACTGATTAACTTATTTGGGTGGAGGTATAAGTCACCACCCATTTTCTTTATTAACATATATTAATCTTCCTTAAAATTTATTAACCTTATCAGGTAGGGGGGGTCATACAATGAAAATTGGAATACTTTCAGATACTCATGATAATTTACCAAAAATTAAAAAAGCAGTTGAAATTTTTAATCAAGAAAAAGTGGAATTAGTTTTACATGCAGGTGACTTTACTTCTCCTTTTACCTCCAAAGAATTCAAAAATTTGAACTCTCCCCTTAAAGGGGTGTTCGGGAATAACGATGGAGATAAACTTTATCTTCAGGAAAAATTTAAGGAAATCGGGGAACTTTATGTGGGAGTTTATCAGACAATTTTAAATAATAAAAATATAATCATGCTCCACAAAGAAGAATTAATAGATGCCCTGGCAAAAAGTCAAAAATTTGACCTAATTATCTATGGGCATACCCATCGTTTTGATTTACGTAAAATTGGAGGTACTCTAATTATAAATCCCGGTGAATGTGGTGGCTGGCTTACTGGGAAGAGTACCATTGCTTTATTAGATATAAAAACTTGGGAGGCAAAAATTGTAGAACTAACGAATAGCATTTAGAAAATAGAAATAGTTAGCTAGTTAATTGGTTGCTTAGTTAATTAATTGATAAATGAGTAAATTAAAGAATTAATATAAAAATAATTAACCAACTAACTAGCTAACTAGATATTAACGACTATCCACAACTCTAATTTCACTCTTTCTCGACGGCTTCTTGTAACAACTTCAGAGCCTGTTCTAATTTTTGTAATTCTTCTCCATATTTACTCCAATTACCTTCGCAAGCAAACTCTTGTGCACTGTCAAAATATTCTGCCGCTTCCTTAATTAAATCCCTAAGACTTTTTTCTTCCCCTGGTATAGGTTCCTTCTCTACAAATACTCCTGCAAAGAGTTTTTCCAGGGCATCTAAAAGGTCTACCCCCATTTTTACTTCATAACCATTAGAAATCACTACTCTCTTTAATTCGGGTATCTCGCCTTTTTCTGCTCGTAAATATAATGGTTCAACATAAATAATCGATTCTCCTACTGGTATAACCAGTAGATTTCCTCGGATAACCGTAGAACCTCTTTGGCCCCAGAGAGTTAATTGTTGAGAGATTTCTGAATCCTGATCAATCCTTGCTTCAATTTGCATTGGACCAAAAACTAATTTCTCCTTAGGAAATTTATAAACTACTAAATTCCCATATTCAGGATGATCATTTTTTGCGGCTAACCAGGCAATCATATTATCCTTATTAGAAGGAGTAAAGGGGGTCATCAAGATAAATTCCTCTCTATTATGATGAGGAAGTTTGGTAATAACATAATATGGTTCCATTTTGATTTCATTGTCAGCATAGACTTCATGAGGAATACTCCAGTAATCTTCTTTATTGTAAAATACATCTGGATCAGTCATATGATAAGTAGAATATAATTCCGCTTGGATCTGGAAAAGATCTTTGGGATAACGAATATGTGCCCTTAAATCTTCTGGCATCTGGTCAAAGTTTTTAAATAATTGGGGAAAAATATTCTGATAAGTTTTGATTAGGGGATCAGCCGCATCAGCAATATAAAAATCCAAACTCCCATTATAAGCATCAATCACTACCTTAACCGAGTTTCTAATATAATTTAAGCTACCTCTGAAAGGAGTAGAATATGGATAATGACTGGAAATAGTATAAGCATCCTGAATCCAGAATAATTTACCTTCTGCAGAAATTACCAAATAAGGGTCACTATCATAAGCCAGAAAAGGAGCTACCTTTGCCACCCTTTCTATAATATTGCGGTAAATCATGATGCGACTTTCTCTAGTAAAATTGGTAGTAAATAAGATTTGAGGATTAGAATATTTTATAGAAAATAAAATTCTTCTCCATAAGGAAGAAATGGGTACTCCCCCACTGCCCTCATAAGTACTGTAAACATTTTCATCTCCTTTAGGATAATCGAACTCCTTGGCTTTGGTCTTTACAATAACATAGTTATTGGTCATCTCTCCATAATAAATTTCCGGTCGAGTAATATCCAAGCCCATAATAGAAGCTGGGGGAATATCTTTAATCAATAAATAGGGAAGGCCTTCTCCACTTATCTTATTCACCGGATTAACCACCACCCCATATCCATGAGTATAAGTCAAATGTTCATTCACCCAGGTTCTCGCTTGCTCGGGAATTTTAGTGATATCCAGTTCTCGAGGAGAAACCATTACCATTTGATAATTTCCATCAAAATAGTACCTATCCATATCTACACTATTAAAGTCATAATATAAACGAATAGCCTGAATTTGTTTTAAAGTTTGTTTAATCGGTCTCCAATCCCAGAGTCGGATATTACTAATAGTTTCTTGATTCGCTCTGATTTCCTCAGTGCTCAATACTTCTTTAGCTGGAAACTCTTCTACTTCTATTTTATCTAAACCATACGCCAGGCGAGTTGATTTAATATTATTCTGTATATATGGTTTTTCTTTAATACTTTCATTTGGTAAAACTATTGCTCTTTGCATAATTTCGGGTAACAATGACCCTAAAAGGAAAGAAATAATTATTAGAACAACGATCCCCCCAAAAGGTAATTTCCAGGTCTTTTTACGGATGGAAAATAAAAATATCAAAGCACAAATCAAAGAGAGAATCATTAATATTCTTAAAGCAAGTAAATTAGCATGCATTTCGGTATATCCTGCTCCAAAAATAATTCCTCGAGTAGAATAAAGGAGTTTAAAGGAGTCCAGCCAATACCCCCAGGATTTTAAGATCAATAATGCTGCTACCAGGATAAACAGGTGTATCCTGGCTGGTTCTTCTATAGAGAAATTTTGATATTCAAATTTTATCGCCTTTTTCAACAGATAAATTATGGCTACAATTATGGCAATAAAACCAAGGGCAAAAGATAACCAATTTCTAATAAATTCCCAAAAAGGCAGGCTAAACATATAAAAGCTAATATCCTTCTTAAATAATGGATCAGCTATTGCAAAAGACGTTTTATTAAAATAAAGAAGGAACTTCTCCCAGTTGGAAGCTTCAGAGAATCCCATAAAAATTGCTAATATTATAGATAACCAGAAAATAAAAACCTTACTTAATTGAATATTTTGCAAGCTCTTATAAAGTTGGACTTCAGGTCTTTCAAATTCATCTTGTTTTATTTCTACTCTAAATTCCGGTGCAAAACGGCGGGCATAATAAAGATTGATATAGCACAAAATAAAAAATATGGAGGCAAATAATAAGATAAGTAATCCCTTAGTCAGTAGTATCTTCCAGAATACCGCGATATATTGTATCGATTTAAACCAGATCACATCTATATAAATTGAAGCAATTCCGACTACCACTAGCATAATTAATAAAAGCCCACCAAGAATTATCCATTTAAAATTTTTCTTCTGATTGGACATATTTTCTCCCCCCTCACCAATTAAAGATAATTTTATTATATCATACTTCCGATTAAAAATTTCTAATCGACTAATTCTCTTATTTTTTAGCTAAATCTTTATAACTGGGTAGTCCATAAAGGGACCTGGTATTTTTGATTGCCTTTACTATCGCCCTGGCTATCACTTCTGCAGCAATCGAACCTACTACATTAACTCCAGCTTCTACTTCAACAGTAGCAACACAAAAGATTGTATCTCCATCAAACATAGTATGGGCAGGATTTATGGTTCTAGCTAAACCATCTTGGGCCATACTCGCTACTTTAGTTGCCCCAGCCTTGGTTAAACAAGCGTTGGTAGCTATAACTCCCAAAGTGGTATTTTGAGGAAAACTATCTTTGGTTTTTTGTGGAAAATGGGTCAAAAAAGACATTGTTCCTACAATACTTTTTTTATCTTCCGCTAAAACACCTGCTATCATTTCGCCACTTTCTGGATCAACGATATCTCCTAGACAGTTTACCACTACGATAGCACTTACAACTAATTCCTGAGCCTTAAAGCTGGCTGTACCTAAACCACCTTTCATAGAGCGAGATCTTCCCAATATCTTACCCACAGTTGCTCCAGTACCCGCTCCCACATTTCCCTGGGCTATTTCTGTTTCAGAAGCATTAAGACAGGCTTCATATCCCATTTGTGCGTCTGGTCTAATTCGATAATCACCCACATCAAGATCAAAAAGGACTGCTCCGGGAACTATGGGAACCTTAGTAATACCTACATCAAAGCCTACTCCTTTTTCTTCTAAATATTTCATCACTCCGGAGGCTCCATCTAGACCAAAGGCGCTACCCCCAGTTAGATAAATAGCATGAATCTTTTCTACCAGATTTATCGGGCTTAACAAATCAGTTTCTCGTGTCCCTGGTGCCCCTCCTCTTATATCAACTCCTCCCACTGCTCCTTTTTCACATAGTATTACTGTGCATCCTGTACCAGCTTTGGTATTCTGACTATGACCTACTTTTATACCAGGAACATCGATAAGTGAATCCTTTAAAATAGTTTTTTCTTTTTGTTGGCTCATTTTATCACTCCTTTTATCCTTTTATACAACCATCCTGCAATTTTTTATCTTCAATCTATTCCCTATTACTATAAATTTAAAATTTATTACCATCTAAATCTTAATATTAGTCTTTCATTTTTGAAAATTGATTGATCTCTACGTAAATTTATATACAATTTTAAATTAAGCGGATGGCAAACTCGGGGCATACCGGATTGCAATAGCCACATAAAATACATAAATTATGATCAACCACTGCTTTTCCATTTTTTAAAGATAGGGCATGGTTAGGACAAGCATCAACACAGGTACCACAACCCTTACAAAAACCTGCAATAAATAAACTCTTTTTTGGCTTAAGTTGGTCAAAGTTTATGTCAGGCGAGAGTTTTTCATCGTTGAAAATAGCTATATTTACTTCTAATTCTTGTAGATTGGTCATTCCCACTGCTACCGAGCTAATCCCGGGAATATTTCTCACAAAATTAAAAGCTTCTTTTAATCGGTTAATCAAGTGACCTCCTGCCAATGCCTTCATAGCATATACTCCCTTGCCAACCTTCTCTGCTTCACCAATCAACTTTATCATATCCTGTAAATCACCACCAGTAATACCCATCCCCAATAGATTAATAATAGGAAAGATAACATCTACTTCTTCTATTTCTATTGCTCTTTTTACTGCACCTACATTATGAGTGGAAATACCAATTGCCCGAATTACCCCTTTTGCTTTGTAATCCTTCAGGCATTGCCAGGCACCAGCTCTTTCTTCAAAAACAGAAGAAGTACTACGGGCTGCATGTAAATGAAAAATATCAATTAAAGGGCGTTGGAGAGATAACAAGGCATCTTGTATGCTCTTTTCCATTTCGGAATAAGTGGTAGCTGGTGATTTAGTAGCAATAATTACTTCCTCGGAATAGCCCTCCAGGGCACGCTTAATATGAGGATAGGTTTTATAACCTTCAGCGGTATCAATGAAATTAATTCCCTTTTCTAGGGCCATCCGAATAAGCCTGGCACCTTCTTCTACTGAAATATTAGCTTGCAAAGGGCCAATGGGTAAAGCACCAAAACACAGCTCGGTTACTTTTATTCCTGTTCTTCCTAAAGAATGTTTTTTCATATTTTTAACTCCTTATTATTAGATTCAACATAACATCTTTATTTTTGCCTTTTTTTCTTATTCATATTGGAGATAATAGCACAGTTGATTCTGAAAAAACAGGGAATATTGTGAGAAACTTTCTATTTATATTCTCTCCAGGGGCAACAACCTGTTTATTCCTTTAGATTGATTCCCCGATTAAGAATTTGAAGCCTTAGCTATAGATAGATAAGTATTTCCTCATTTTTTACTTTGCTGTTTGCATGGCGATTCCTTCCACAAAGCTCTTCCGTAAAATTAGAAGCACTACCAATGGTGGAAGCATAGCAATTATCGTTGCTGCCATAATAACATTCCATTCAGGAGCTATTTGCTCACTGGCTAAGAGCATTTTAATACCAATCTGAATTACTCGCATTTCACCTGTAGTAGTCACAATCAATGGCCATAAATATTGACTCCACATAAAAATAAACTCAATTACAAATAGAGCGGCAATGTTGGTCTTGGAAATAGGAACTAAAATTTGTAAAAAATAACGGATTGGACTTGCCCCATCCACCCGAGCAGCATCAGGAAGATCTCTTGGTACGGTTAAATAGAACTGACGAAAAAGCAGTATGCCAGTAGTACTGGCAAAAAAAGGCACCATCAGAGCATAATAAGTATTTATCCAGTTAAAGGCAGCCATTAACTGATAGGTAGGTATGATACGAACAGGCAGAGGAAGCATTTGAGTAATCATACACAGAGAGAATAATAGCCCCTGACCAGGAAATTTAAAGTGGGTATATGCAAAAGCTGCTAGCAAAGCCAAAATGGTTTTTACTATGGCTACCACTACCGAAATCAAAGCACTGTTAAAAAATAGTCGACCAATATTTATTCGGCTCCAAGCTTCTTTAAGATTATCAATAAATTGGGAGCCCGGAGTTAGCTTGGGTGGATATTGATAAGATTCCTGAAAGCTTAAAGTGCTGGTCACTAAAGCAAAAAAAACTGGAAAGGCAAGGATTATTACTAATAGAATAAGGATTATATGCGTAAAGATTTCGCGTTGAGTCTTTTTTATCATAAACATAACCTCATCGATAATAAATAGCTCTTCTGGTAACTATTCTTAATTGAATAATTGCAACTACTGAAATTACAGAAAATATTATAAATGATTGGGCTGATGCAAATCCAGTATTGATATGAATAAAACCATCGCGATATAACTTATACACCAAAAGTTCAGTTGCATTCCCTGGACCACCGTGAGTCATAATATCTATTAACCCAAAAACCTGAAAAAAAGCATAAAGTGTATTGACAAACAATAAAAAGCTTGTAGTGGGGGAAAGCAGGGGGAAAGTTATACGCCAAAATGTCTTCCAGGGACTTGCCCCATCTATTTGTGCAGCTTCTAAAAATTCTCCTGGGACATTTTGTAATCCAGCTAGAAAAAAAACAATATTATAACCTAACATCTTCCAGGTAGCAGCGGCAGCTACTATAAATAATGCCAGCTGGCCATTAGTCATCCAATTCATTGTATACCCAGGGAATAGTTTAGAAACAAGATAAGGTATAAGACCAGTAGCAGGGGCAAACATTGAAGCCCAAATTACACCAGCAACAGTTGGAGAAAGAGCATAAGTCCAGATAAGAAATATTTGATAGAAGCCCATCCCTCTAATTTTTTGATTAAGTAATTGAGCAATTGCTAAGGAAATAGAAAGCCCAATAATAATAACAAAAGCTGCAAATTTAAAAGTTACCACCACACTGTTTAGATAATCTGGAGAAGAAAATAAACGGATATAATTACGAAGTCCTACATATATTGTCTTTGTTCCAAATGGGGTTGAGACAAAAAAAGATTCATATATGCTTTGGCCAAAAGGACCAATTAAAAAGACAAAAATTACCACAATAGATGGAGCTATAAGCAAGTAAGGTAAAAATTTATGTCCAGGAAATCTATCTTCGTGCATTCTTTCTCCTTTTGATACATTTTATGAATTTAATAATTCAGGGGCAAGCATCAGGCTTGCCCCTGAAGGTTGTAGCATATATTTAAATTATAAATTATTTACCATAGAGTTCAGCATAATCCTTTAATAATTGGTTCATTTTTTTTTCAGCTTCATTCAAGGCTTCTTTTGGGGAAAGCTGATGTGCAAGTGACTTCTCCAAGCTGGCTACCATTATTTCTCTCATAGCTACAAAAGGTCCTAAACGAACTCCGGTTGATGCAGCTGTATCCCTTCTGCCAGAAAGAATCTGAAGGAAGGCGGTAAGATAAGCTTGATCAGCAGAAAACCAGCCTTCATCTAATAAAGTTTTAAGTGCTCTGTTGCTTACTGGGAAGTAACCAGTGCCTTTGTGCCATTGAATAGCAATATCTTCCCGACTTAAATATTTTAAAAATTCCCAAACACCACGTAACTCTTTTTCGCTTTGCCCTTTAGTTACCCAAAGACTTCCGCCTCCAATGACCGAATTACCCACTGGATGGCCTTCGAAACGAGGATAGAAAGTAGTACCAACCTTGAATGGAGATGCTTTTATAATTCCAGAAAGTGAAGAAGTAGATTGAATAAGCATGGCTATTTGGCCAGCATTAAAAGCTGAATTTGCTGAATATTCTGCTCCACCAAAGATATAAATCTTCTTATCGTGTAATCTCGTCCAGGTATCAAAAATCTTAAGTCCAAAATCATCGTTAAAAAGTACCTTTTTCGCTAACCCTGAACGCCCATTATCATTATCAGCATAAAGGTGATCGTGAATAGCCAGAGCTTGTTCAAAAATCCAATCAGGCCATCCCGTAGAATAGACATGGTCAACCAGTCCGCTAGCTAAGATTTTTTCTCCATATTCTTCCATTTCTTCCCAAGTTGAAGGTGGTCTGTTTGGATCAAGCCCAACAGCTTCGAAAAGATCTTTATTATAGTAAAGCATTGCGGTAGAAGAGTTAAAAGGCATAGACCAGAGGTTCCCATCGACTGAATAATAATTGGTAATGGGGATAACATATTGCGCCCAATCCCAGGTTTCTCCCAGCATTCCAGGAATTTGATAGACCGGAGTAATGGCACCGCTATCAATCATTGTCTGAGTTCCCACCTCATAAATCTGTACGATATTTGGACCTGTTTTGGAAGGATAGGCTGCAATATATTTAGTGAGCGTTTCTGCATAGGAACCAGTAAATAAAGGTTTAACTTCATAATCAGATTGGGAGGTATTAAAGTTTTCGATAATCGATTCCAAGACTCCAAGGCGCGATCCGCTCATCGCATGCCAAAAAGTTATAGTGGTCGGTTGGGCTAGAATAGTTCCAGTTGATAGTAACAAAAATAGAGCTAAAATTAATCCTATAGAAAGAATCTTTTTCTTATTCATGGTTAAAATTTTAACCTCCTAAAAATTAAAGTTTGTTATTAACAATTAAAACAAGCATTTAATTTTTCTATATTTTACCCTCCTTATCTTATATTATTATCTCAAGCAGAATTGCTATTCCTCAAACAAGATTAAGAACAGTAGAATTGAATAATTTTATTAGTAAAGGATATTAATTATTCTTATTAAGGCAGCCCAAAGTTATATTTTTTCCTCTACATACAAAGTTAATCTTAAAGTAGGTTAATAGGATAGGTCTTAGTAATACAAATGGATCTAAATTTCCTATTAATATTGAAAAATGGATTAAACTTATTAACATTGATTTATTATAACTTAAAATTTGTTTTATTTAAAGAAAGATTTATTTTTTTTGAGTCAATACCAATTTTTCTGTAAAATTAAATTG
>DJVR01000054.1 GCA_002441285.1 Candidatus Atribacteria bacterium UBA6251
CACTTTTAAAGTTTAACTAACAGAAGATACCTTTTATTTTTATATATTTTTTTAAAAAGGTATCTTCTTTTTTAAAAAAACTATTTTTTATTTTATTTCTACTACCGCACCCACAGCTTCTAATTTTGCTTTTATCTCTTCAGCTGTCTTTTTATCTACATGTTCTTTAACTGTTTTAGGGGCGCCTTCTACTAAATCCTTAGATTCTTTCAAACCTAAAGCAGTGATGGCTCTGATTTCTTTTATTACCTTAATCTTTTCTGCTCCTACTTCTTTGAGAATAACTTCGAAATCAGTTTTTTCTTCTTTTTCTTCTTCTGTAGCTGCTTGAGCAGCATTTCCTGCATTAGCTGCCAAAACTGCTGGCATAGCAGCAGTTACTCCAAATTTCTCTTCTAAGGCTTTTACTAAATCGGCTAATTCTAACACAGTCATCTTTTCTATTTTCTCTAATATCTCGCTAATATTACTTTCTGATGCATTACTCTTAGGTACAACTTGCTCAACTTTCTCCTCTTTAACTCCATCTACTTCTTTTTTAACTTCTTTCTTTTCAGTCATTTATTTCACCTCCTTCCAGATTAAATATCAGCATAAACCAGATATGCTCTTTTAACTTTAATAGTTTAGAAAACTTTTTTAATCAATTTCTTTAAATTTAAGATTCTTTTTTATCCTGTATTGCTTTTAAGGTAAAAACTAAATCTCTTATGGGACTTTGTAAAACAAAATTAAGACGATAAAGTGGTGATTGAACGCTTCCAATGACTTTAGCTATAAGCACATCCCGAGCAGGCAAAGAAGCAATTTCTTTAATCTTTTCTGCATTGACATATCTTCCTTCAATATAACCCGATTTAATTTTCAATCCTATCTTATCTTTTTCAATGTATTCTTTTAATAAGCGAGCAGGCTCAATCACATCTTCTGTACTCAATACTACTGCTATACACCCAACTAAATCGGAAGATAATTCTTTTATTCCTACTTCTTGGCAAGCCTTCTCCATTAAAGTATTTTTTATTACTTTAAAGACTATTTTTTTCTCTTTGAATCCTTCTCTTAGCTTGCTCATCTGAAAAACGTTTAATCCTTGATATTCAGTTAAAATTACTCCTTTAGAATTTTTTAATTTTTCTATCAGCTCGGCAATTTTTTCTCTTTTTTTCTCAATGCTTAAGGTCAATTTCATCCCTCCTTTCTAGACAAAATAGAACTAATAATAAAAAACCTTCCCTTAGACTTTTGTCTTGAGGAAGGTAAAATAATTATCAACTATTAAAATAGTATATTATTTTTTCCACCTCGGCAGGATGATACTGTAAAGTATCAATTAAGTATCCTAGACTTTTAATAGGGATACACCTGCTGTCTAAGGCATAAATTTACTTTTTATTAACTATTTTTTATATTTTTCCAACCAAGAATTTATCTTTACCGGATCTACCTTTATCCCCGGTCCCATAGTAGAGGAAATTGTTATACTTTGTAAATATCTCCCCTTAGCAGCGGATGGTTTGGCTTTAATAATGGCATCTACAAAGGTTTGAAAATTATCCATCAATTTTGTTTTTTCAAAACTTATTCTCCCCAGTGAAGTATGAACTATTCCAAATTTATCTGCTCTATATTCTACTTTTCCGGTTTTTACAGCTTTGATAGTATTTTTTAATTCAAAAGTAACAGTTCCTACTTTGGGATTAGGCATTAGACCACGAGGTCCTAAAATCTTTCCTAATTTACCAACTATTTTCATCATATCCGGTGTAGCAATAGTAGCTTCAAAATCTGTCCAACCCTTTAGTATCTTCTCAGCTAGTTCTTCACCACCTACATAATCAGCTCCTGCTTCTTCTGCCTCTTTTGCTTTTTCGCCCTGCGCAAAGACTAATACTCTTATCTTTTTGCCAGTACCATGAGGTAAGTCTACTGCCCCTCTTACTTGTTCTTCAGACTTTCGGGTATCTACTCCCAATTTAATAGCTACATCCACGGATTCATCAAAATTGCTCCATTTTAATTCTCTTACTAAATCGAATGCTTCTTCTGGTTCATAATATTTATCTTTCTCAAATTTGGTTAAGCTTTCTAAATATTTTTTCCCTCTTTTTTTAGCCATCTAATTTATTCCTCCTTGTGGTTTTAATGGATATTCCTCCCACTTTATTCCGTCCTTATTCTTTTTCTATTTCGATACCCATACTTCTAGCTGTACCTTCTACTATTTTAACCGCACTTTCTAAATCTTTAGTATTTAAGTCAGTTAATTTTTTACGGGCAATCTCTTCTACCTTATCTCGAGATAATTTTGCCACTTTTTCCTTATTAGGAGCACCTGAACCCTTTTCTATACCAGCTGCTTCCTTTAATAAAAAAGCTACTGGAGGTTTTTTACAAATAAAAGAAAAGGTTCTATCCTCATAAACCTGAATAATAACTGGAATAATACTCCCTACTTCTTCTTTTGTTCTTTCATTAAAGGTTTTACAAAATTCCATAATATTTAAACCATGCTGGCCTAAAGCAGGACCTACCGGGGGGGCAGGATTAGCATTCCCTGCTGGTATTTGCAATTTTATGGTCGAAACTACCTTTTTAGCCATTAAATTCCTCCTCAATTAGTTATCTGGTTAATTGGTTAAGAAAAAGAAGTTAAAAGATAAGGTCTAATATTCAGAATAAATTATTTTGGTCTATATGGCTGTTTTATGCTAAATTTTCAATAAACCGTAAAAATTGAGAGTTATTAATCTATTTTCTTATCTTAAAACTAATTGACCAAGCAACCAATTAACTTGCTAATTAAATACTGATAAATAATTCAATATTTTTCTACATCATTGAAATCTAATTCTACAGCTGTTTCTCTTCCAAAAATAGAAAGAAAAACTTTTAATTTATTACGATCGCGATCTATTTCTTTAACCTTTCCGGTATAGCCGGTAAAAGGACCAACTACAATCCTGATTGTTTCACCCAAATCTACTTCTAATTTTGGTGGTTTCTCTCCTTTACCCATCTGTTTCAAAATAGTATTTATTTCTGGTTCCTTTAAAGGGACAGGTTTTCCTCCGGCTCCGACAAAACGAGTTACACCAGGAGTATTTCTGACTACTTGCCAGGATTCATTATTTAGA
Organism: Candidatus Atribacteria bacterium UBA6251; assembly: GCA_002441285.1. Classification (GTDB taxonomy): domain Bacteria; phylum Atribacterota; class Phoenicimicrobiia; order Phoenicimicrobiales; family Phoenicimicrobiaceae; genus UBA6251. The sequence goes on from DJVR01000054.1 coordinate 3,138, forward strand.
ATCATCTCTACTACTACATAACCGGGAAATACTTTTTTTTGCACAAATTTTCTTCTACCAGCCTTTGCTTCCAAAACTTTCTCCGTAGGAATTAATACTTGAAAGATCTGGTTTTCCATCCCCATTGATTTAACTCGTTGTTCTAAATTCGCTTTTACTTTATTTTCGTATCCCGAATAAGTATGTACTACATACCATCTCTTTTCTTCTGAAGCCATTCTCTATCTTATCCTACTTCCTCTCCTTAACTAATTTAGGCGTTCTTCTAATTCCCCGAATTAAACCTATCCTATGACCAAAGTCAATAATCTGACAAAGATTAAATCAACTATTCCCACAAAAAAAGATGCAATTAATACAGTAAAGATAACTACTATAGTACTATCTTTTAATTCTTTGCGACTGGGCCAAACCACTCTTTTTAGTTCGGTGATAGATTCTTTAATAAAGTTAATTATTTTTTTAAATAAATTTTTATTTGTCATCTCTTTCCTTTGCATTATACATTATAAATAAAAATGGCAGGCCCGGCAGGATTTGAACCTGCAACCCCTGGATTTGGAGTCCAGTGCTCTGGCCGTTAGAGCTACGGACCTATTTTTCTTTATTTCATTTCTTTATGTAATGTATGTGTTTTACAAAATTTACAATATTTTTTCAACTCTATTTTTTCTGGTGTATTTTTTTTATTTTTATAACTATCATAATTTCTATTCTTGCATTGGGTACAAGTTAAAACTATTCTCTGTCTCATTTTCTATAATTCTCCCCAGATAAAGTAATTTTGCATAAAAGTCAATTTACCATACTTTTTTATTACTGTCAAGGAAAGGTTATATCTTTTTTATAATCTATGATTATAATCTATTTCTTTTATTTTTAGAAATAATCGGGTCGGATAAATCCGACC
>DJVR01000008.1 GCA_002441285.1 Candidatus Atribacteria bacterium UBA6251
GAATGTTAAAACAGGTAGAAAAACCAGGTCGTTATACTGGGAAAGAATATAATGAAATTGTTAAAGAGAATGATAACCAATTAATTAAAATTGCCCTTGCCTTTCCGGACCTATATGAAATTGGGATGAGTTATTTGGGATTTAAGATTCTTTATGAAATAATAAATAAACGAGCTGATTCTTGTGCCGAAAGAATTTATTCTCCAGCGGTAGACCTGGAAAAGTTATTAATAAAGGAAGGGATAACCTTATTTTCTTTAGAAAACTATCGACCTCTTAACGAATTTGATATAGCGGGATTTAGTTTACAATATGAGTTAAGCTACACTAATATTCTTAATATTCTTTCTTTAGGGAAAATACCTCTATTTAGTTCCCAACGAGACTCAAGTAGTCCATTGATTATAGCAGGTGGACCAGCAGCATTTAATCCAGAGCCATTAGCTGATTTTATTGATGTTTTTGTAATTGGAGATGGAGAGGAAATTATTAATGAGATTATAGATATTTATAAACAATGGTCCAGAAAAGAACAAAAGAAGGATAAGAAAGTTCTTTTTCAGGAGCTCGTCCTTTTACCAGGTATTTATATTCCCTCTTTTTATAAGGTTAATTACTTTCCAGATGGTAGAATAAAATCGTTTCAAAATATAGCAAAAAAGGCACCTTTGAAAATAAAAAAGAGGATAGTCAAAAATTTAGATATGGCACCTTTCCCGATTGCACCCATCGTGCCGAATATAGGTATTGTCCATGATCGGGTCACTTTAGAAATATTTCGTGGTTGTACTCGTGGTTGCCGATTTTGCCAGGCTGGAATGATTTATCGGCCAGTGCGAGAGCGTACTGTTAATACTTTATTAGACTTAGCAGAAAAAAGTTTATCCAATACTGGCTATGAAGAAATTTCTCTATCTTCTTTAAGTTCGAGTGATTATAGCCAAATTGATGATTTAACAAAAGAATTAGTTGATCGTTACCAACAAAAAGGAGTAGGTATATCATTACCATCTTTAAGGATTGACAGTTTTTCTATACAATTAGCAATACAGACTCAACGGGTCCGAAAAACTGGTTTAACATTTGCCCCGGAAGTGGGTAGTGCGCGAATGAGTAGAATAATTAATAAGAATGTTAGTGAGGATGATTTATACCGTACTATCCAGTATGCCTTGGAAATGGGTTGGAGAAGAATTAAACTTTATTTCATGATTGGCTTACCAAATGAAACATGGGATGATATTGAAGGAATCATTAATATGATAAGACAGGTGGAAGTGATTGGCAAGAAAAAAGTAGGAAAGAAATTTTCGTTAAATGTGAGTATTAATACCTTAGTTCCTAAGCCCCACACTCCTTTTCAATGGGTTGCTCAGGAAAAAGAAGAAGAATTGAAGGAAAAATACTACTACATTGCTAAAATGGTCAAGAGCAGGCACATATCCTATAATTTCCCAAATACTCAGTTGTCTCTGTTGGAAGCTGTTTTTGCTCGGGGAGACCGCAGATTAGGTAAGGTATTGGAAGAAGCATATAAAAGAGGGTGTAAATTTGATTCCTGGAGAGAAAACTTTAATTTTGCCTCTTGGGAAGAGTCTTTTAGCAAATTTAATTTAGATATGTCTTTTTATGCTCATAGAAAAAGAGAGAAAGAAGAGGTGTTTCCCTGGGATATAATTGATTGTGGGGTAAAAAAACAGTATTTATGGACAGAATGGGAGAAAGCCAGACAGGAAATAAGTACTGAAGATTGTAGATGGTCATATTGTCATAGTTGTGGATTAGAGGATGCCTGCTCAGAAGTAGTGAAAAATTATGGAGACTAATTGAGTTTTAATTAGTATATAAAAGTTGTTAGAAATGAGCGAATAATGTCTTATCTTTATCGTATTAATTATCGTAAAGATGGTCCTTTGATATTTATATCTCAACTAGATTTAAATTCTTTAGTCAGGAGAATATTACTAAGAGCAAAGATACCAGTAGAACTAACTCAGGGTTATAATCCTAGGATGAAGATTTCTTTTGCTCCTGCTTTACCCCTGGGTATGGAGGGATGGCAAGAAATTTTGGATGTTTATCTGATAGAGCAATTTAAACCACAGATATTAAAAGAAAAAATCAATGCAGTAGCTCCAGTTGGTTTTAAAGTCTTAGCAATTAACAAAGTGCTCAATCAAGAGGAGCCTTTAAATAAACTGTTACAATTTGCCTCTTATTTAATATATTTAATTAATACTGATGAAAATATAGATAAAGGCAAGCGTTGGGAAGATAAAATAAAAATTTGTATCCGCAATTTTTTAGAGCAAAAGAATATTATTATAAAAAAAGAAACAAAAAAAGGGATAAAGGAGATTAATTTACGTCCTCTTATTCAAAAATTAGCTTTTGTTTCTGAAGAAGAGAATAGAATAGTTATTCAGTTAATAATAGATATTCAGCAGGTAGGGAGTATTAATCCTTGTTTAATTGTTAACAGATTTTTATTAGAGGTTGGAGAAAAAATTCGCATAGAAAAAATAGTTAGAGAAAAATTTATAATTTATTCCAAGAAGTAAGCTGAGAATATATTAAATATTGGGCATTGTATTAACAGTATATAATTGAACAGGGTTTAAGAGAGAAATTAGCATTTTAAAAATGTATTGAATCAGGCAGTAATATAGTAAGAAGTTTAAATATAAGTTATTTATATTAACAAAGAAGGTGATTACCTAAAATATGGAGTATAGAGCTAAGCAAGTAATAATTGATAGTAGTTTATGCGAGGAGCGGATTGCTATTTTAGAAAATAATAAATTAGTAGAAATTTATATTGAAAGATTAGAAGATCGAAAGATTATTGGTAATATTTATAAAGGTAAGGTTATGAATGTTTTGCCAGGGATAGAAGCTGCTTTTATCGATATTGGCATTGATAGAAATGCTTTTTTACATTTAAATGAGGTGATACCATCTGAAACACGTCAAAACGCTAAAGACATTGATATCCAAAAATTAATTAAAGTGGGACAGGAAATAATTGTTCAGGTAGAGAAAGAAGCGATTAGCCCTAAAGGAGCAAAGGTAACTACCAACATCAGTTTGCCCGGTCGTTATCTGGTTTTGATGCCCAATAATAATACTATCGCTGTCTCCAGAAGGATTGAACAAGAAGAAGAAAGAGAAAGACTTAAAAAAATCATACAAAATATTAAAAATAATAAATATGGTTTTATTGTGAGAACCGCTGCTGCTGGTAAAGATGAAGAAGATTTAAGGCCAGATATGGATTTCCTTGTTCGTTTATGGAATAAAATTCAAAAGAGAAGTCAGAGAGCAAAAGCGCCCTTATTACTTCATGAAGATTTAAGTTTAACTTATAGAGTTATAAGGGACTTGTTTACTGAAGAAATTGATGAATTTATAGTCAACTCGGAAAAAGAATATGA
>DJVR01000030.1 GCA_002441285.1 Candidatus Atribacteria bacterium UBA6251
TGGTAGTAATATTATAGTATAAGAGAAGTTAAAGTGCAAGTATTTAACTCAAAAACTCTTACCTAAAAAATATTGATGTACCCTTAAATCATCAGTTAATTCAGGGTGAAATGCAGAAACTAAGATTTTACCCTGTCTAGCCATAATTATTTTATTTTCAAATTCTGCTAGAATTTCAACTTCCTCTCCAGCCCTTTTTATATAAGGAGCTCTAATAAATACTGCCCTAAAATTTTCTCCTTTGATGCCTTTGATCTTTATCTTTGCCTCAAAACTGTCTACCTGTCTTCCGAAGGCATTTCTTTCTACGGTAATATCAATTAAATCAAACTTTACCTGTTGATATCCCTCTATTTCTTGAGCAAGTAAAATCATGCCAGCACAGGTACCGAATATAGGCAAACCTTCCTTAGCCTTTTTTATAATAGCCTTATCCAGACCGTATATACTAGCTAATCTTCCAATAGTAGTGCTTTCCCCACCTGGCAAAATTAATTTCTCTACCTGGTTTAAATCTTCTAAAGTTTTTACTCTGATTCCCTGGTGACCACATTGCTCAACCATATGGATATGCTCTTCTACTGCTCCTTGTAGGTCCAGTACTCCAATCTTCAATCTATTCTTTTGTGCCTCCTTTCACCCTTAAAACCTGCTTATCTACCTTTTACCAACCTCTATCTTGCATTCGTTCATGTTCTTCAATTTTAGAGATTTCAATACCCTTCATAGCTTCACCTAAACCTTCTGAAACTTTGGCAATAATTTCTGGATTATTGTAATGGGTAGTAGCTTCTACAATAGCTCTTGCCCTTTTTACTGGATCTTTTGATTTAAATATACCCGAACCCACAAATATTCCATCTGCTCCTAACTGCATCATTAAAGCAGCATCAGCAGGAGTAGCAATTCCTCCAGCAGCAAAATTTACTACCGGCAATCTTCCATTCTCAGCAACCTCCAGTAATAGTTCGTAAGGAGCTCCCAATTCTTTAGCCATACTCATCAACTCTTCTTTGGGTAAGTTTTTCAATTTTCTTATTTCATCCATTACCTGTCGCATATGTCTGACTGCCTCAACAATATTTCCCGTACCGGGTTCACCCTTAGTACGGATCATTGCTGCCCCTTCTCCAATTCGTCTTAAAGCTTCTCCTAAATTTCGAGCTCCACATACAAAGGGTACCTTAAAATTATATTTATTGATATGATATTTTTCATCCGCAGGAGTTAATACTTCACTCTCATCAATATAGTCTACTCCTAAAGCTTCCAACACCTGAGCTTCCACAAAATGGCCAATCCTTACCTTAGCCATTACTGGAATAGATACAGCGGACATTATCTCTTTAATATTTTTAGGATCAGCCATTCTAGCTACTCCCCCGGCTGCTCTAATATCGGCAGGCACCCTCTCTAGAGCCATTACCGATACGGCACCAGCTTCTTCTGCTATCTTAGCCTGTTCTGCAGTGACTACATCCATAATCACTCCACCCTTTAACATATCCGCTAATCCTTTTTTCACTCTATAAGTTCCTTTTTCTACCATAAACTAACCCTCCTAACAGGACATACTTTTAACTTATTCTTCTCATTTCCCTTAAAAAGGTTAAACATTTCAAACCAATATTTTATCAAGGTTTTCTTCCTTTTACCAGTTAGTTAAAAATTTTACTAAATATATGGTTATATATTCCAAATAATAAGATACCATAACCTTTAAAATTTTTAAAATTATGGCATCTTATTATTTGAATTTCAATATTAATCAAAAAATATTATTTTTTTATTTCATGGTTCGCAGCTAAACGTTCATATAGTTTCCAGCGTTCCATAACTCCTTCCTGGGCTTCTTTGAGTAATTCTTTTGCTGCTTCAGGCATGGTTCTGGTAAGTACTTTATAACGATTCTCGTTATAAATATACTGTTCCAGTGGAATACTGGGTGCTGGTGAATCTAATTGTAATGGATTCTTGCCTTCTTTTTTCAAATTAGGATTATATCTTAGTAATGGCCAGGAACCAGATTTTACAGCTAATTTCTGTTGTTCTAAACCATGGACCAAATTATATCCATGACTAATACAATGACAATAAGCTATAATTAAAGATGGGCCATCATAGGCTTCTGCTTCTAAAAATGCCTTAATGGTATGGGCATCATTTGCACCTAAAGCTACTTGAGCAACATAAACATCTCCATAACAAATGGCCATCATAGCCAGGTCTTTACGTAAGGTTCTCTTCCCGGCAGCAGCAAACTTAGCAACTGCCCCTAAAGGTGTTGCTTTAGACATCTGCCCACCAGTATTAGAGTAAGTTCCTGAATCTAAAACTAGTATATTCACATTTCTTCTCTGGGCAATAACGTGATCTAATCCACCGTAACCGATATCAAAAGCCCAACCATCTCCTCCTACAATCCACACATCCTTTTTCACTAAAACATCAATTATACTTAACAGATTTTTAGCTTCTGAATTATTTATTTCTTTCAATTTTTGTTCTAATATTTTGACTCTTGCTCTTTGTTCTTCAATTCCTTTCTCAGTAGATTGATCTGCCTTGATAATTTCTTGAACTAGGGATGATCCAACCTTGGAAGAAAGTTTATTCAATAGTTCATAAGCATATTCTACCTGTTTATCTATAGCTAACCTCATACCCAATCCAAATTCCGCATTATCTTCAAATAAAGAATTAGACCAAGCTGGTCCTCTCCCCTCCTGATTAAAGGTCCAGGGAGTTGTGGGTAAGTTTCCTCCATAGATAGATGAACAACCAGTTGCATTAGCGATAACTGCCCTATCTCCAAATAATTGACTCATCAGTTTTAAATAAGGAGTCTCTCCACAACCTGCACAGGCTCCTGAAAATTCAAAGAGGGGTTGTAAGAATTGAACTTCTCTTACTGCCTTAAGATCAATCTGTTTACGATCTACCTCTGGAATGCTTAAGAAAAATTCCCAGTTCTTCATTTCCTGTTCACGAATAGGAATCTGTTCAACCATATTGATGGCTTTCAATTCTGGATTCTTTTTATTCTTGGAAGGACAATTCTGAACACATAGAGCGCAACCAGTACAATCTTCTGGTGCAACTTGTAAAGTATATTTCAATCCTTTAAATTTAGAATTTTTAGCATCAGTCGATTTAAATTGTTTGGGAGCAGAAGATAATAGCTTACCGTCATAAACCTTAGCCCTAATTACCGCATGCGGACAGACTAGAACACATTTTCCGCATTGAATACAGGTTTCAGGATCCCAGATAGGTACCTCTTGTGCAATATTTCTCTTTTCCCATTTAGTTGTACCACTGGGGAAAGTACCATCGCAGGTGAAAGCACTAACTGGAACATCATCTCCCTTTCCAGCAATAATCTGAGCAGTAACTTTCTGTACAAAATCTGGAGCTTCAGCAGGAACTGGTGGTCTCTTTTCTATCTTACTGGTAACCTTATTCGGTATTTTTACTTCCTGTAAATTAGAAAGTGCACTATCTACCCCAGCAAAATTAGTTTTAATAATCTTCTCTCCCTTTTTACCATAGGTCTTTTCGATAGAATCTTTAATTGCTTTAATCGCTTCCTCTGTTGGTATTACTTTACTAAGGGCAAAGAAACAGACCTGCATAATAGTATTAATCCTAACTCCTAACCCAACTTCTTTAGCAATTTTGTAAGCATCAATTACATAAAATTTTAAGTTCTTTTTAATAATAGTTTCCTGAACTGAACTTGGTAAATAATCCCAGACTTCTTCGGCAGAATAAGGACTATTCAATAAGAATATTGCTTCCTTCTGGGCATTATCTAACATATCATAACGTTCTAAAAAGGAAAATTGATGACAAGCTACAAAATTTGCTTGACTAATCAGATAGGGAGAATGGATCGGAGTAGAACCGAATCTAAGATGAGAAACAGTAAGCGATCCCGCTTTTCGAGAATCATAGACAAAATATCCTTGGGCATAATTGTCTGTCTCTTCTCCAATAATCTTAATTGAATTTTTATTAGCGCCCACCGTTCCATCTGAACCAAGACCATAAAATAACGCTCTGGTTCGGTTAGTTGGTTCGATAGAAAAATCAGGATCATAGGAAAGACTAGAGTTAGTTACATCATCATTAATTCCGACAGTAAAATGATTTTTAGGTTTATCTTTTTTAAGTTCTTCAAATATACTAACTACCATAGCCGGAGTAAATTCTTTGGAAGAAAGTCCGTATCTTCCTCCAATTACCTTGGGCATAGCTTTAAAGCTAGTAATCCCCACATTCATTCCTTCCTGTAAAGAAGTTATTACATCAGTATACAAAGGTTCTCCAATACTACCTGGTTCTTTAGTACGATCTAAAACTGCTATAGAAGTTACCGTACTGGGAATAGCTTTAATAAAATGCTTTACAGAGAAGGGACGGTAAAGTCGAACCTTTATTAATCCAACCTTTTCACCTTTGCCCATAAGATATTCAACTGTCTCCTGAACAGTTTCCGCTCCAGAACCCATCAGTATAATGACTCTTTCAGCATCCTTAGGTCCAAAATATTGGAAGAGTTCATACTTTCTTCCAGTCACCTTTTCGAATTTTTTCATTGTTTTTTCTACTATATCGGGACAGTTAAGATAATAGGGATTAACAGTCTCTTTACCCTGGAAGAAAACGTCTGGATTTTGAGCTGTTCCTCTAATAAAAGGACGATCAGGGGAAAGTCCTCTTTCCCGGTGAGCTCTGACCAGGTTATCATCAATTAATTCTTTCATTTCTTCAGGTGATAATATTTCAACTTTAGAAACTTCATGAGAAGTCCGAAAACCATCAAAAAAATGCAGGAATGGTACTCTTGATTCCAAACTTGCTGCTTGGGCAATTAAAGGAAAATCCATAGCTTCCTGAACTGAATTTGCTGCAAATAAAGCAAAACCAGTTGCTCTGGTAGCCATTACATCACTATGATCTCCAAAGATAGATAGAGCATGACCTGCAATTGAACGAGCAGAAACATTAAATACAGTAGCAGTCAATTCACCTGCAATCTTATACATATTGGGAATCATTAGTAAAAGTCCTTGAGAAGCAGTAAAAGTTGTAGTGAGAGCCCCTCTTTGGATTGAACCATGAACTGCTCCAGCTGCTCCTCCTTCACTCTGCATTTCAGTAACTTGAGGAACAGTTCCCCAAATGTTTGGTTTCCCTTCAGCAGCCCACTCATCAGCGAGTTCTCCCATAGAAGAAGACGGAGTTATAGGATAGATATTCACTACTTCACTTAAATGATAAGCAGTGTGTGCCGCTGCGGTATTCCCGTCTATAGTTACATTCTTTTTATTTATCATCGCCTAACCTCCAATTTATTTTTATCATACATCAATTTTTTATTATAATACTTTTTAAGTCTTTTCTCAAATAATCTTTACCTAATGTTATTTAAGAATTAAAAGTG
>DJVR01000047.1 GCA_002441285.1 Candidatus Atribacteria bacterium UBA6251
TTTGCAAAAGGACCACAATGCATCAAGCAGGGAGTATGTTCTAAGGTTTGGATAAGGTTGGGCTTTAATGCTTCTTTTAGTAGGACAGTCATTGCTCCAGCTGCTTTAAGATCTTCAGCGGTTATGGGTTTACCTTCATAGCTATAAGCAACAGTCATTCGTCCTAATCTTTCTCTTAAATCAAATATATCTTTAGCTAAAGAGAGGATAGCCATCACTTCAGAAGCAACAGTAATATCATATCCTGTCTCTCGGGGGATACCATTTTGCTTACCTCCTAGTCCAATTACTATGTTTCTAAGAGCACGATCGGAGATATCAACTACTCTGCTAATATTAATTTTGTGAATATCGATACCTAACTGGTTTCCCTTTTGTAGATGAGTGTCTAACATAGCACAGAGCAGGTTATTGGCTGCCCCTACCGCATGGATATCTCCGGTAAAGTGGAGATTTAGATCTTCCATAGGGACCACTTGAGAGTAACCCCCCCCAGCTGCACCACCTTTAATACCAAATACTGGCCCCATTGATGGTTCACGCAGGGTATTAATTACTTTTTTCCCAATCTTAGCCAGAGCTTGACCTAAACCAATAGAAGTTACTGTTTTTCCTTCACCCAATGGGGTAGGGGTAATGGCAGTAACCACAATGTATTTTGCTTGTGGCTTATCTTTGAGTCTTTCTAAAATAAATGGTGAAACTTTTGCCTTATACTTTCCGTAGAGATCCAGCTCATCCTCCTTTATTCCTGCAGATTGAGCAATCTCCTTAATAGGCTTCAAGGTTGCTTCTTGGGCAATTTGTAAATCTGATTTCATTGGATAAAAACCTCCTGATCAATTGATTATTTTTTTCCCCATCTAAAAAAAGACAGAAGAGAAAACAATTGTTTATTCATTGTATTCTCCTCTGTCTTTTTACCTGAGAGATTTTTTCTTTTGTTTGACAAGAGAAAATTACCCCTTCGGTGTTTTATAAAACTTTCCAGAGTGCTGTCCGGTAAGGGTCCTTTTGCCTGAGAGTTTAACGAAGATATCGTTTTGCCCCTTCGGCATCTATAATTAAGATTTCTCCCCTTACTTTCAATCAGCTTCTATATTTATTTTAATTTTTTTGTAAAATATAATTATACTATTATTAATTATACGATAATCTTGAATTAAAATCCTTCTTTTTTTTAAAATATTTAAAAATATTTAATTTAATTTTTTAATTTATGATTTGGTAAGAAATTAAGCAGTATTAGAGAAAAGAAAATTGAACCACTTTGGGGTAAATGCTTTAAGTATTTATAAAATTAATATTTTAAAAATTATTAGATTAATATTATATTATAATAAACTGTGATATAATCACAAGAGAATCTCAATATTAAATAATTTTTGTTATATTAAATTAAAAAATAAAAGATATGGGAGGATGAAAGTTTGCCGTCATTTGAATATAAAAAAGATTACATAGCTATCCTGGATTTTGGTTCCCAATATACTCAATTAATAGCTCGACGGATTAGAGAAACCAATGTTTATTCTGAGATTTTTCCTTATCAAATAAAAGTGGAAGAATTATTGAAAAACCCACCTAAGGGAATTATACTTTCTGGAAGTCCAGCCAGTCTATCAGGGAATCAACCTCTTTTGTGTGATGAAAGATTATTTGGCTTAAAAATACCAATTTTAGGAATCTGTTATGGCGCACAACTTATTGCGGAGATGTTGGGGGGGGAAGTTGTGTCTGCTTTTCGAGCAGAATTTGGTAAGGTAAAGGTGGTAATCAAAGAAAAGAAAGACATTTTTTGTGAATTTCCTGAAGAAACCACTTGCTGGATGAGTCATCAGGATTGTATTAAAGTTATACCTCCTGGGTTTGAAATTATTGCCTCAAGTGAAAATACTTTAGCAACAGCCATAGGTAATTCTGAAAGGAAAATTTACGGATTACAATTTCATCCAGAAGTCACCCATACTTTTTTAGGGAAAAAAGTCTTTGAAAATTTTATATTTAGAATTTGTAATTGTCAAAAAAGCTGGAAAATTGATGATTATGTACAAATTATGATTAAAGATATTCGAGAGAAAGTTCAGGAAGATAGAGTAGTGGCAGGAGTAAGTGGTGGCATTGACTCATTAGTTGCTGCTCTCCTGACTTATAAAGCAATTGGCCAAAAACTGTTTTGTATTTTTATAAATAATGGACTTTTAAGAAAAGATGAAAGCCAGGAGGTTCAAAATATTTTTGCTCATCATTTTAAGCTTGATTTAATTTATCTTGATGCCAGTAAAAATTTCCTTAAAGATTTGAAAGGAGTCAGTGATCCGGAAAAGAAGAGAAAGATAATTGGGGAAAAGTTTATTCGTTTATTTGAAGAGAAGGCTAAAAGCATAGGAGGAGTAAAATATCTATTACAGGGAACTCTTTATCCGGATGTAATTGAGAGTGTATCACTTTGTGGACCCTCATCCACCATTAAATCACATCATAATGTGGGAGGATTACCTCAGATTATGGATCTGGAAGTGTTAGAACCTTTGAGATATTTGTTTAAAGATGAAGTAAGGAAGATTGCTCACAAAATGAAGCTTCCAGAAGAAATAATCTGGAGACAACCCTTCCCAGGTCCAGGGTTAGCGGTTCGGGTAGTTGGAACAGTAGAAGAAGAGAAACTAAATATTTTACGGGAAGCTGATGCCATAATTAAAGAAGAAATGATCAATGCAAATTTATATCGGAAAGTATGGCAATCCTTTGGTGTCTTATTACCAATAAAAAGTGTAGGAGTAATGGGGGATATTAGAACATATCAATATGTTTTAGTTTTAAGAGTGGTAGTTAGTGAGGATGGTATGACTGCTGATTGGGCTAAAATTCCTCATAAAGTACTAGAAAAGATATCTACGCGGGTTATTAATGAAGTAAAGGGAATAAATCGGGTAGTATTTGATATTAGTTCTAAACCACCGGCTACTATTGAGTGGGAATGAATCAGGTTCAATAATAAAAAAACTTTTCAATAATATGTTATATTAAAAAATAAAAAGGAGAGATAGGGGGGTTAAAATGACCACGCTAGTAATAGTGGGCTCTCAGTGGGGAGATGAAGGAAAAGGTAAAATAACAGATCTTCTTTCTGAACAAGCCGATCTGGTAGTTAGATATCAGGGTGGGAGTAATGCCGGACACACAGTAGTATGGGAGAATAATACCTTTATTTTTCACCATCTTCCTTCTGGCATTTTACATTCAGGAACTAAATGTTTCATCGGAAGCGGGGTGGTATTAGACCCTGAGATATTATTACAAGAACTCGAGGAATTAAAAAATAAAGGAATAGAAGTAGAAGGAAATTTATTTATAGATTATAAAACTCATGTTGTTTTACCTTATCATAAAATTCTTGATGAGATTAAAGAAGAAAAAAGAGGAAAAAGTAAAATTGGAACCACCAAAAGAGGGGTTGGCCCTGCTTATATAGATAAGATAGCTCGTACAGGAATAAGAATGGTAGATTTAATAGAAAAAGACTTATTAGTTCTAAAATTAAAGAATAATCTACGCGAAAAAAAGGACATTTTTCAATATTTATATCAGGTAGATTTTTCTTTTGAACAACAAGAAAATTTGATTAAAGATTATTTAGAATATGGTAAAAAATTAAAAAAATATGTAGTGGATGTATCTTTGTTAGTAAATCAAGCTATTGATGAGGGTAAAAAAGTATTGTTTGAAGGTGCGCAAGGAACATTGTTAGATATTGATCATGGCACTTTCCCTTATGTTACTTCTTCTAATCCCATAGCTGGAGGAGCTTGTACTGGAAGTGGGGTAGGACCCACCAAGATTGATAAGGTATTAGGGATTACCAAAGCTTACACTACTCGAGTGGGAAGTGGTCCCTTTCCTACTGAGTTAAAAGATAAACTGGGAGAATATATGCGCGAAGAAGGGGGGGAGTATGGAGCAACTACTGGTAGACCAAGGAGATGTGGCTGGTTTGATGTAGTGATAGTCAAATATGCGGTAAGAATTAATGGTCTGGACAGTCTTGCTTTAACCAAGATTGATGTCTTAAATAATATGGATAAGATAAAAATTTGCACTGCTTATAAGTATAAAGGTAAAGTTATCCAGGAATTTCCAGCCAATTTAGAAATACTGGCTCAATGTACTCCTGTATATGAAGAGCTAGAAGGATGGAGAGAAGATATCTCCGATATAAAAAGTTTTGATCAATTACCTCAATCTTTGAAAAATTATATACAAAAGATAGAAGAAATAGTAAAAACTAAAATAGTATTAATTTCAGTCGGTCCAGAGCGAAATCAAACTATTTTCAGAGAAAGGTTATTTACTTGAGAGTGAAGGAATAGTTTAAATTTTTATCCCAATAGTAACAAAAAAAGATTTTTTCAGCTGAAAGATAAAAGAAAGAGGTGAAGATAGTGATTGAACGTTATTCGCTTCCAGGTATGAAAAATATCTGGGAAGAAAAAAATAAATATAAAATCTGGTTAAAGATAGAACTTTTAGTTTGTGAAGCTTTATGGAAAATGGGCAAAATGAATCAAAATATTTTCCAGCAGATAAAGAAAAGATCTCGTTATTCCTTAAAAAGAATTGAAGAGTGGGAAAAAATTACCAAACATGATGTGTTAGCTTTCATTTCTGCAGTAGGAGAAAATTTAGGGGAATATTCAGCATATTTTCATCAAGGGTTAACTTCCTCGGATATTCTTGATACTGCTTTAGCTTTGAGATTAAAAGAATCTGCGGAAATAATTATTGAGGATATACGCAATCTTTTAATAATTTTAAAAGAAAAGGCATTAGAACATAAATATACGGTTATGGTAGGAAGAACACATGGAGTGCATGCTGAACCAATAACTCTGGGTTGGAAGTTCGCTTTATGGTATGCCGAAATGAAGAGAAACTTAGAAAGAATGGAAAGAGCTAAAGAAGAAATAAGTTATGGTAAATTATCGGGAGCAGTAGGAACCTTTGCTCATCTTGATCCAGAAGTAGAAAAATATGTTTGTCAGAAATTGGGTTTATTTCCTGCTTTGATTTCCAGTCAGATTATTCAGAGGGATAGATATGCTTATTACTTGAGTGTTTTGGCTATTACCGCCAGCTCACTAGAAAAGTTCGCTACCGAAATCAGAAGTTTACAGAGAACAGAAATCCATGAGTTAGAAGAGGAATTTGCTAAAGGACAGAGAGGTTCTAGTGCTATGCCTCATAAAAAAAATCCTATTATTTGTGAAAGAATTTGTGGTCTTTCTAGAGTAATCAGGGCAAATTCTCTGGTGGCTATGGAGAATGTCAATTTATGGAATGAAAGAGATATATCTCATTCATCTGCGGAAAGAATTATTCTTCCTGATAGTAATATTTTGATTGATTATATGTTGCAGAAGTTTATTAAGCTCATTTCTAATCTAAAGGTTTACCCTGAGCAAATGCAAAAGAATTTACACTTGACCAAAGGATTAATCTATTCTCAAAAAGTATTATTGGAATTAACCAGGAAAGGTCTAGATAGAGATAATGCTTACCGGTTAGTGCAGAAGATTTCCCTGCAGGTTTGGCAGGGGATGGCTGACTTCAAAAATTTATTGCTACAAGATCCGGAAGTATTAAGTCATTTATCACCTACTGAAATAGAGAATTGTTTAAATGATAATTATTATTTAAGAAATTTAGAAACAATATTTAATAGATTGGAAATAAAGTAGAGCATAAATTATTAGATACTAAAAAAAATTAAATTTTTACCAGTGATGAAAACACAAAAAAATATTTAAAAATATTTTTAAAAGTATTGAATAATTTAAGTAGTTTTGATATATTATCTTTTGTACTTTTCAGCTAATTTTAAGAGTCTTAATAAAGTAGATTTTACGCTGATAAAGTACGAAAAATAAAAGATTTACACTAATTATATTAGGGTAAAAATAAATAAAGAAAGAAAGGGGGGCGATATACTAAATATATCGCGAAGTAGAAGAATGAATTATTTGGGAAATCATCTCTTGGTAGAACTTTACGATTGTAATACTAATCTGATTAATAATGTCTCAAAGTTAGAGCTACTACTATTAGAGGCAGTCAAAATTTCAGGAGCAAATACCCTTAATTCAACTTTCCATAAATTTTCCCCCCATGGGGTAAGTGGAGTAGTAGTAATTTCGGAATCTCATTTTTCTATTCATACTTGGCCTGAATATGGTTATTGTGCTCTAGATATTTTTACCTGTGGACATGAAATTAAAAGTCATCTTGCTCTGGAATATCTAAGGAAGGAGTTGAAAGCTGGAACAATATCGGTAACTGAGGTAAAGAGGGGGATTTTGGATTTTCCAGTAAAATTATTACATAAACCGGAGGTTTCTTCAATATGAGTAATATAAAAGATGAGTTTCATAAGAAAAATGCTTGGGGATTATTAACTAGCCTGGATCTCTTCGGTTGCAATCCGGAAATCATCAGAGATGCTGATAAAATAAAAAAATATGTCCAAGAATTATGCCAGTTAATTGAAATGAAAAGGTATGGAGAAACACAGGTAGTACATTTTGGCGAAGAAGAAAGAGTAGCTGGTTTTTCAATGGTTCAATTAATTGAAACATCCTTAATCTCAGGGCATTTTGCTAATATGAGTAATAGTGCATACATAGATATCTTCAGCTGTAAAGATTATGAACCTTCAGTAGTAGAAGAATTTACTAAAAAATTCTTTGAAGCCAAAGAGGTTAAAATGTATTATGTATTAAGAGGATTAATGGAGAATAATGAAAGATAAAGAAGTATGGATAGAAGATCAATATGGAATTGACCAAGGAAGATCTTTAGAAATAAAGATTCTCAAATCAATCGAAAAGATTAAATCGGATTTTCAAGAGATAGAGATATTAGAGAGTAAATATTTTGGTAAGGTTTTACTTATTGATGGAATCATTATGCTTACTGAAGCAGATGAATTTTGTTATCACGAAATGATTGCCCATATTCCACTTTGTGTGCATCCCCAAGCTAAAAAAGTACTAGTGATCGGTGGTGGAGACGGAGGTACAGTGAGGGAAATCTTAAAGCACCAAGAAGTAAAAGAGATTGATGTTTGTGAGATTGATTCAGCGGTAATTGAACTTTCTAAGAAACACCTTCCTAATTTAGCTAATAGTTTTGGGGATAAACGGGTGAAGATATATTATCAGGATGGGAGTAAATTTATTCAGGAGTATAAGAATGAATATGATGTAATTATTGTTGATTCTTCTGACCCTATAGGCCCAGCCGAAGTCCTTTTTAAAAGAGAATTTTATGAAGATATGTATCTAGCTCTGAAAAAAGAAGGGATTGTAGTTACTCAAGCTGAATCATTCTTTTATAATCAGGAAATTATCCGATCATTATTTTCTTTTATAAAAGAGATTTACCCCATTGCTGAATATTATTATACTATGGTTCCTACCTATCCTAGTGGAGTTATTGGTTTTACTTTTTGTTCAAAAAAATATCATCCTATTAAAGATTTTAGTTTAGAAAAAACATTAGATTTGAAAAACTTGAAGTATTATAATCCGGAAATTCACTATTCTTCTTTTGTTCTTCCTAATTTTGCACAAAAGCTAAAATAGAATAGTGAAAAAGGTTATGAAGAAAGAAAAAGGCAAAGATCTAACTTCTATAACTAAAAAATTGTTTGGTGATATATTTGGTTATTACAAAATTAAACCTAAATAGTTTTTTATCGAAAAAAAGAAAGACTATTTAGGTTTTATTATTTTTGAATACAGTGAATCAAATCACCATATTTTTTAAGAAATAAAAAATATTGAAAGATAGGATATGGAGATGAATAATAGACCAATAGGCTTTATGGATTCTGGATTGGGAGGGTTATCGGTACTTGTGGAAGTACGAAAACTTCTTCCTCAAGAAGATTTTGAGTATTTTGCAGATAATTACCATCAGCCTTATGGTGAAAAAAGCCGAGAAGAGTTGGTTATTTTTACCAAACAGATAATCTCTTTTCTTCTTAACCAGAAAATAAAAGTCGGAATAATAGCTTGTAATACTGCTACTGCTGCAAGTTTAGAATTAATAAAAAAAGAATTTCCTATTCCTATTTTAGGAGTTATTCAACTTGCAGTTCTGGAAGCAGTGGAAAAAACCAAAAATAAAAAGATTGGAGTAATAGCAACGGAATTTACTATCAAAAGCAAAATATATACCAGAGAAATTAAAAAGATTAATTCGCAAATAGAAGTATATGATAATTTTTGTCCACTTTTTGTTCCCTTGGTGGAAGAAGGAAAATTTAACCACCAGGAAACCTTTCAAATTGCCCAAAAATACTTAAAACCACTTAAAGATGCAAAAATCGATACCTTAATCTTAGGTTGTACCCATTACTCTTTTTTGAATAAAATAATCGCTAAGATAATGGGATCCACTGTCCAGTTGGTAGATCCCGCTACCAGTACGGCTATAGTTTTAGAGAGACTACTAAGAGAACGTGGTCTTTTAAAAGAAGAAGGATTAGGAAAGGAAAATTATTATACTTCAGGATCTCCTCAAAAAATAGAAAAAATTGCCAGTATTATCATGCAAAAAGATATAAAGATGAACAAAGTTGAACTTTAAAAAGCATTAATTTAAGTAATCAAAAAGCCTATTTGATCTTCTTTATTCCGCTTTAAAAGATTTAAAGTAAAAAATACACATTTTTCTTTATCTTTTTTTGAAAATTATGATAGAATTATACCAATAAAATATTTTGGATGAAAGGAGAGGAAATTATGAAAGCTGATAAAATCTGGATGGATGGGAAAATGGTTGATTGGGATGATGCCCAAGTTCATGTTTGCACCCATGCTCTGCATTATGGTAGTGGGGTTTTTGAAGGAATTCGTGCTTATAAAATTAAGCAAGGAACTGCGGTTTTTAGATTAAAAGAACATATTGACAGATTATTTAATTCTGCGAAGATATTAAAAATGGAAATTCCTTTTAGCAAAGAAGAAATCAGGCAAGCTATAAAGGATACTATTAAAGCAAATAAATTAGATAGTTGTTATATTCGTCCTTTAATATTCAGAGGCTATAAAGAACTAGGTATTAACCCCTTTAAAAATCCAGTAAATTGTATGATAGCTGTATGGGAGTGGGGGGCTTATTTAGGAGAAGAAGGTTTAAATAAAGGGATTAGAGTTAAGATTTCCAGTTATGCACGTAATTACATAAATTCTGCTTCTCAAAAAGCAAAGATCTGCGCCAATTATATGAACTCTATTTTTGCAAAAATGGAAGCCATCGAAGCTGGAGTAGAAGAAGCAATTTTATTAGATAATCAGGGCTATGTAGCAGAGGGAACAGGTGAGAACCTTTTCTGGATTAGAAATGGGGGAATCTTTACTACTCCCGCTGTAACAGTATTAGAGGGGATTACTCGTGATTCAATAATTAAAATAGCGCAGGATCTGGGGTATCAGGTTTTTGAAAAGTATATAGGCAGAGATGAGCTCTATATTGCGGATGAAGTCTTTTTTACTGGAACTGCTGCTGAAGTTACCCCTATTCGAGAGATCGATCATTATCAGATTGGGGAAGGTAAACGTGGCCCCATTACCGAAAAAATACAGCAGAGATTTTTTGAAATGGTAGGGGGAAAAATTGAAAAATATTCTAAATGGCTTGATTTAGTTTAAAATGTATAATTTTATAATCGATTAAAATATATAAAATTTTATAAAAAGAGAAGAATGATGAAACAGAATGGTTTTATAGTATATAAATTACCAAAATTATCTATTCTTCTTCGTATTTTGGGATTTGATGTATATTATATTCCAAAAGGAAATTACCATTCTGTAATTGGTTTAGCCAAAAAAGAAAACAAAATTTTAATCTCCCGATTGAAGTTATTGAGGAAGATTCCCTGGATTTTATATCTTTCCAGTGATAATATTGATGAGCAACTTAAAGAAATAATTAGCAAATTAAATTTACTTATCCCACAAGATAATTTATTTACTAGATGTTCTGCCTGTAATAGTTGGTTAGAGGGGATATCTGAAGAGGAAGTCAAAATGGAGATACCCTATTCAGTAAGAGGAAAAGGCTATTGGTTTAAGAAGTGTAAAGAATGTGGAAAAATATTTTGGAATGGAAACCATCTGATTACTTTGAAGAAAAAGTTTGACTACTTAAATATTACCTATATTAATGATAATAATGAAAAAAATAGGTAATTTTCTTGCTAAATTTAAACCCAGGAGTTAAAAAATATTTGCCTCCTGGGTTATTTTGCCATCATAAAGTCTAAAAAAATAATTTCGATTTATAAAACAGCGCAATCTTACTGAGAATAAAGAGGTTTAGCTTCAAGATGAATATTATGCAAAATTTAAACTCCCAACAACAGGAAGCGGTGAAAACGGAGAACGAACCTATCCTAATCCTTGCCGGAGCCGGAAGTGGAAAGACCAGAGTATTAGCTCATCGTATTGCCTTCTTAGTTTTAGAAAAAAAAGTCAAACCTGAAAATATTTTAGCAGTTACTTTTACTAATAAAGCTGCCCAAGAGATGAAGCAGAGGATCGAATCATTAAGTAGTAAATTTTATGATTTAGAAAGATTATCTTTTTTATGGGTGGGGACTTTTCATTCTGTTTGCGCCAGAATCTTACGCCAGGAAATAACTCACTTAGGTCTGGAGCCTTCATTCATAATTTATGATAAAACTGATCAGCAAAGTATAATTAAACAGTCTCTTAATAGGTTGAATTTGGATAGTAAACGCTATAATCCTAATTTAATTTCTTCAATTATTGATAAGGCCAAAAATAATCTTCAAGATGCTCAAGATTTTTCAGAGAATTCTCTGGGTTATTTTAATCAGACCGTGGCTAGAATTTACCAAGAATATCAAGAACAATTATTCAAAAACAATGCCCTCGATTTTGGCGATTTAATCTTGTTTACAGTGAAAATCTTACAAGAAAAGCCAGCTATCTTACAGTATTATCAGGAAAAGTTCCAGTATATCCTAGTCGATGAGTATCAGGATATTAATTTGGCCCAATATCAACTAATAAGGCTACTTTCTCAAAAATATCAACATTTATTTGTAGTAGGTGACCCAGATCAGAGTATTTATGGATTTAGAGGTGCCGATCTAAGTAATATTTTAAAATTTGAAGAAGATTATCCCCATAGCAGGGTTATTAAATTAGAACAAAATTATCGTTCTACCCAAATCATTTTAGAAGGTGCAACTTACCTAATACGTCACAACAGAAGAAGAAAGGATAAAATACTCTGGACTAGTAAAAAAGGTGGACAAAAAATTAAATGTTATGAGGCATCCAGTGCTCTTGATGAGGCTTTATTTATTGGTCAAGAAATTTTAAAATTAAGTAAAACAAAATACAAATGTTTTAAAAGTTTTGTGGTTTTATATCGTACTAATGCTCAATCCCGATCTTTTGAAGAGATATTTAATCAGCAAGGGATTCCCTTTAAAGTAGTGGGAGGATTAAGATTTTATGAAAGAAAGGAAATTAAAGATTTGCTGGCTTATCTGCGTTTTATCCAAGATCAGAAAGACGGGATAAGTTTTCAAAGATTAATTAATAGCTATAATTGGGGAATAGGAAAAATAACTTGGTTGAAACTAAAGGCCCAGGCAGAGAAGGAGAATGTTGATTATTTGGTAGTTTTAAAAAAATTATTGATGGGAAATGGCTTATCCGATATTCGAAAAAAGAAGATTGAGTCTCTTATTTCTTTATTAGAAGAATTTAATCTCCAGAAAGAAAAGATTAGAGGAAGTGAAATTTTGGTTAATCTGATTGAAAAAATAAGTTATTTTCAAGAATTACAAAAAGAAGGAACATTAAAAGCTCAGATCAAAATAGAAAATGTAAAAGAACTGATTTTGGCTATAAAAGAATTTGAAGATAAAAATAGCGATTATTCTTTAAAAGCTTATTTGGAGTATATTGCATTAATTACTGATCTTGATCTTTATGACCAAGAAGAAGATAAGGTTACCTTGATGACCCTACATAGCGCTAAAGGATTAGAGTTTCCGGTAGTTTTTATTACTGGATTTGAAGAAGGGATTTTTCCTCATTCTCGCTCTCTCCATATACCGGAAGAATTAGAGGAAGAAAGAAGATTATGTTATGTAGGTATGACTCGAGCCAAAGACGAGCTATATTTAACCTATGCCTGGCGAAGAAATATGGGTGGAAATACTCTATTTAATAGTTGCTCTCGTTTTTTACAAGAGATTCCAGAAAATTTACTGAAAAAGGTTAATTTAGATATGATTGACACGGTGAATTCATTTCAGAGATTAAAGCCGGAAGAGATAGAAGTAGCTAAAAAAGTAAAACATGCTGACTGGGGAATAGGGACTATTGTGGATAAAATGGAAACCGAGAATGATATTTTTATCACTATTAATTTTGAAAAAGTTGGTTTAAAGAGGCTATCGTTGAAATATGCTCCATTGGAGAAAATATAGTGTATGGCGGAAAATGTTTATCGTATGTATATAGTATAATAGCTAATAATATTGGATTAAGTAATTTACAAGGGCATGAATTTCATGCCCTTGTAAATTTTTTTATTATATGTTATTTACTTAATTTTGAATACTATTTTATTGCTTCCTCATTTATTACTATATTAGCTTTGCTTTTTAAGTCTTCAGTCAGTTTTTCAAATGCTTCATTCTGCTTGGTATAAAGTAAGGATTGAAAAATTTCTTCTCTTACTTCTTCTAAGTCTCTCAATCTTTCTGGTTGTTTATCAGTAATTTTTAGCATATGAAAACCTGCCTCTGTCTTAACGATTTCACTTATTTCATTTATTTCTAAGGCAAAGATTACTTCTTCAATTTCTGGAAGAAGATTACCTTTTAAAACATATCCCATATCCCCACCTTTAGAAGCACTAGGGCTAAGAGAATTTTCCTGGGCAATTTTTTCAAAATCTTCTCCCTTTTTTAGTCTTTCCAGAATCTCTTTTGCTTTTTCTTCCTGATCTAAGAGGATATTATAAAGATGAACCTGTTCTTTTAACACATAGTTTTCCTTATTATCTTCATAATACTGGGCAATTTCTTCATCTGAAACTTCAACTTTTTCTAATATTTCTTTCTGAATAAGGGCTTGAACCAGTATTTGTTCAGTAATTTCCTTAATCTGTTTTTGAACCTTTTCATCTTCTTCTAATCCTGAATTTTTTGCTTCAGTAATTAAAAGTCTTTCCAAAATTAATTGGTTAAGTACATAAGATTTATCTAAACCCGGCCCATATTCTTCCAAAATTTGGGACCATAATTCATTAAACTCTCCCAGAGTAATAGTCTGTTCGCCAAAGGAAGCTATCACTGTTTCAGGGGGAAGTTCAGTTTCTGTCTTATCCTGTTCTGGGTTTTGAACAGTAGTTTGTTCCTGAGCTGAAAGGAAAGAGCTGGTTATCAGTAATAAAATTATTAGGGAAGTAAAAAAAGTTAATGTTAGTTTAGAACGGTGAAAGTTTTTTTTCATAAATAAGCTCCTTTTCTGGTTTATATGTTTATATTAAGATACTAAATTATATCTAAGTCTATCATTTTATTAAATTAAAGTAAAGAGATTCTTGGTTAGAAAGAAGAGTTCTAATCTACTTTTATTTGGTTTTTTTAATGTTAGTTAAACTTTAAAAGTGA